>CAMAGM010000111.1 GCA_945833995.1 uncultured Prevotella sp. | reverse complement strand
ACGGAAATAGTCTTGTAACTTAAAGTGTTCATTTTAATTTTTAAATTTTACTACTAAAAAACATTTTTTCTTTTTATTCTTTGGACGCTGATTCACTAACCGCCATGTCCGGCCAAAGGCACAGCTATTAACACAAACGTCCGCGGGGGTCTAAGAGTTCCCCAAATAATCGGACTGCAAAGGTACAAACTTTTCACCTAATTAACTACGTGTGGGAGGGTGACGGACTCTATTTTTACGTTTATTTAACATCTTTCACTAACTTTTCCGACTTAAAAGCCGACTTTTTGAAATTCTTTTTGTACTTTTGCAATTGGAATAAAAATCTAAAGCAAAACAAGAAAAAACAATGGAAATCTACATCGCAGACAAGCAACGCTACAGTTGCGGTATGAAATATGAGAGGTGTGGGCGCAGCGGAATACTGCTGCCAAAGATTAGCCTCGGATTCTGGCACAACTTCGGTGGCGTGGACCCATACCAAAGGAGCAGGGAGATAACACACTATGCCTTCGACCACGGCATTACGCACTTCGACCTCGCCAACAACTACGGTCCACCATACGGCAGTGCGGAGGAGACGATGGGAAGGCTTATGGCACAGGACTTTGCCCCATACAGGGACGAACTGTTCATAAGCACCAAGGCGGGCTACGACATGTGGGAAGGCCCATACGGCAACTGGGGCTCAAGAAAATACCTCATGGCGAGCCTCGACCAAAGCCTGCGCCGCATGAACCTCGACTATGTGGACCTGTTCTACAGCCACCGCTATGACCCCGATACGCCACTTGAGGAAACCTTGCAGGCTATGGTTGACATAGTGAGACAAGGGAAAGCCCTGTATCTCGGAATATCGCGCTGGCCACTTGAGGCTACCCGCAAGGCAATAGACTATCTTGCCGCACACGACACTCCGCTGCTAATCTATCAGGGAAGACTGAACATGCTCGACCGTGCGCCAGTGGAAGAGGGCATCACTGAACTGTGCAAGGAGCGGGGCGTGGGCTTCATCTCATTCTCGCCACTTGCCCAAGGCCTGCTGACCAATCGCTATCTCGAAGGCATACCGAAGGACTCCCGAATGGCGAAGGAGCACTTCCTGAAGCACTCGATGCTAACTCCAGAACTATTGGAACAGCTCCGAAAATGGAACGTGGAGGCACAAGGCAACGGACAGTCGTTGGCAGAGATGGCTCTGCAGTGGATTCTTAACCACGAGGCAGTAACCTCGGTATTGATAGGTGCCAGCAGCGTTGTACAACTTCAGGACAACCTCGGTACGCTGAAGTTCGTAAAATAAAAGAAGCTATGAGGGGGAGTTACGACTTCCCCTCATAACTGCTTTTTTTACATTAACTCAGTTCTGACTTTAGAAATAATATGCAGCGGAGATTTGCCAAGCATTTGTCTTGATATCGGTTATCTCACGACCAAGACTGCCGCCTGCATAGTTTTCTGTAATAGAATAGGTGTCCTTAGTTTGGATGTTATAGGTGAAGCCAAGCTCAAGATGCTTTAAAAGGCTGAGACCCGCACCAAGATTAATGCTTACATTCATGTTCTCCTTCTTATAGAAGTTACTGTCCCAAGCATCGCTGAAGTCGCCCAAGGCAAAGCCAAACTGTGGTCCTGCGGCAAGATAGATACCGGCAAGACTGCCAAGGCCAATGTTCCAGCGTAGGTTGACGGGAACATTTATGCTCTTGAACTTCACGTCCTCCGATTTGTTGTCGTATCTGACAAGCGAACCCTTGCGCTGGTCGTAAAGGGCAGCGGCGTCGATGCCAAGACCGACGATGGGGAGCGTGAACTTCACGGTAGGACCAATGAAGAAACCATTGTTGTTGTCGGCTGAATAGACATCAGACGACACACTCATTTTCGTAACGTTAAGACCTCCCTTCACACCAAACTTAATCTGAGCTTGGGAAGGAATGGCTGTAAACAGTGCCACAGCCATGACAATAGCAGTAAATAACTTTCTCATAATTAATTATATTTTTAGGGAGTTAAAGAAGTTAAGGAACTTAAGGAGTTAAGGGAGTTAAAGGAGTTAAAGGGAGTTAAAGACATTAGTGAAAACCTGGCTCGTGCAATTCTCACTCCTCTCTCCTCACTACTCTCTCCTCATTAATTCTCAATGCCTTTCCCTCCTCACGGTAACTCTTGCCGAGCCACTACCACCTGACGATGAAGTCTTTGGTGTCTTTGCCTTCTTCACCTTGGCGGTCTTTGTCTTCGTTGAGGTGGTCTTTGCCTTCTTCGACTTCATGACCTTTGGGTCGAGCTTGGCAATGCTGTCCAAGGAGTCCTTCTTAGCCTGGTCGCCATAGAGGTTTTTCTGAAAAGTGGCAAGCTCGTCCTCTATCTTCTTCTGCTCCTTTGCCATAGCCTCGTCGGTGGGACAATACTGTGCGAGCGTGCGACCGAGCAGGTTGTTGGTCTTATAGATCTTGCCCTCGTAGCGCGAGAGAGTGAAATAGTCGTCCATGCTCATTGTGGCGGCGTTATTCATACTGCTCGCCTGAATGGACTGGCGACTGAGGTATGAGGCAATATCACTATATTTCACCCAAAAGAGAGGGTATTTCGAGGGTTCGCCACCAAAGTCGTCGTCGCGCATCATGACTGGGCAGAGGGCTATGGTCTTGCGGTGGAACGTAGAGTTTGACTCGTCGAAATAGGCACTCTCCTTCAGATAGTAAAGTTTCACCTCTGCCGATGGAATGTCGCTGTTATCGACGCGCGGTTTCCCGTCTTTCATCTCATAGAAGATGTGATAGTTGTCAAGAATGGTCTTGATGTCTATCCGAGCTGAGTCGGTAAACTGCTCGTTGCCATCGAGACGATACTCATAGACAGGGATATAGCCAAAGAGAGCCAACTTAAAGACGTAAGTGAAGAGGTTCATCTCCTTGCCCTGCGGCTCGACGGGATAATAAAGGGAGGCGTTTGCTTCCTGCGTGAGGTCGAGCTCGCGATAGATGTCGCGTCGCCACACCACGTCCTCAGGCATCTCAACAGCCGTTGGGAACATCTCTCTGGCACGTATGGTCATGCCAGGCGACTCTGAAGAACTCTTCTTCGCTTCTGCCCTTCGCGTCTTTGGCTGTCCAAAAGCGGCAGCAGACACACATGCTATAATCAAAAATAAAAACAATCTTTTCATCTTTATATATTGAGTTCTACTAATGCTAAACTTTTGGAGTTAAGAATTATTGGGAGTTAAAGGAGTTAAAGACAATAGTAAAAGCCTGGCTCGTGCTATTCTCTACCTTCTACCCTCTACCTTCTACCTTCCAAAATCTCTCACTTCTCACCTCTCACCTCTCGTTTCTCACTTCTCACCTCTCACCTCTTACTTAACAATCACCTCCATCGAGGCGGTCAGCTTACGCTGAATACCGTCGGGTCCGACCGCCGTGACACGCGAGATGTAGAAGCGGCGGTTACGCTGGAGCTTGCGGAACGTATCCCTCTGTCGGGCTGAGAACTTTGCCCCGTCGCTGACCATAGGCACGGCGTTACCCATATTGTCGAAGAAAACAGTCTCGAAACTTAGCACCTTGAAGCCAATATCGAGTATTCCATCGTCGATGGCAGCGCCTATTCCCTCGATGTTCATGAGGTTTGCCTTCGACATTGCCCCACCACGATAGCGTGTGGGATTGCCATGCTCGTCGTTCATGGCGATGTATGCCGTAGGGTCAGGCAATTTGCGCACATGGAACGTGAACTGCCCCATCTGCTGAGAGCGTCCAGTGTTGTTTGACGAAACGGTGATGGTCACGTCCTTACCAACAGCCGAGGGACGCGCTATGTAGCGACCTGCGCCGACTGGCTGCAGAGTGCCACCCGACATAGAGGCCTGCACCTTGTTGATAGGCACGCCTGGCACGCTCACGCTTATTGGGTTGCTATAGCCGGCATAGAGCACGTTCATGAGGTCTGCAGAAACGGTTGCCGAGGGATCAACGACGGTGTATTTCTGACTGAAGTCGCGGCGTAAGCGCTCGCCACTGCCATTTACCATCTCCATATATCCAGCCAAAGTGAACTCTCCCGTCTTGCCACATACAGTCTCGTAGAGTCCATCCTTGAGATCCATCTTGCGATTGCCTATGTAGATGTCGGGCACTTGGGTGGTGTCAACGGCAGCCATCACGATGCGTGCGGAATACTTGTCGCCCCTGACCACGGTTTGTGCATTGGGAATGACGAAAGCCTTGAGCGAGTTGACGCGGATGTCCTTCACATCGATGTTCGACACGAGTGAGTGTAGCACCTCGCCCTCGGCATAGCGAATGTCGCCCTGCAGTTTCGACAGCAGTGTGATTGCGCCAGCCACAGGCATGTCCTCGAACATATATTCCTGCCAGTTCTTGCCCATGGCGTTGGCGTTCTTTGGCAGCTCAGTGGAGAGATTGCTCTCTATCACGCTACGCTGCGACTCGTCGGTGGTCATGGCAAGTATTCGGCTACGGAAGGAGTTTATGGCATCAAACAGCGCCTTGCCTTGTCCTCTTCCTGGGGCAAGCATCACCTGATTGGCAGACTCGAGGTCTTCCTTGTTTCGTATGTTGCGGAGGTCGGCATCCTTTCCGTCAGCCTCGCGTGCTATTGCCAGTTTCAGCTGTTCAGCGAAATTGTAGAGCGAGTCGCTCATCTGCTTCACCGCCTGTGCCTTATCATACCAAGCCTGCACCTTGGCGGGATTGGTCTTAAGCTGCTCAACGAAGGAGTCGTAGATGCGTTGGTTCTCCTTGGCAGAGTTTGACGTGGTACGGTTTATGCTGTCCTCGACAATAGAAAAGCCATTAAGCACCTCTGTTGACACATTGAGTGCCAACATTGCCATCAGGACGACATACATGAGGTTTATCATCTTTTGGCGGGGCGATACAGGACGTTTCTTTATTGCCATCTTTTTTATACATTTTAATATTGAATGTTGAATATTGAATTGCTGCGCATTGTTTCCTGGCGCAGCGATTCAACTTTCAACCTTCAACTTTCAACTTTCAATTTCTCATACCCTCAATCATTCGGGCATAAATCTTGTTCAGCTCGGCTATCTGTTCTGCCATCTTTCTCGACTGCTCGTTGATCTCGTCGATGGTTCCCATCTGCGCGCTTGCGCTCTTTAGCTGCATCTCATAAACGCGGCTTATACCGGTGAGCGTCCGGTTGAGGTTCTCCATTTCCTCAGAGTCGCGTGTAAGACGCTGACTTTGGTCAGCTACTGCAGAGAGCATCTCGGTCAGTCGTTTCAGTTCCTCAACATAGCTGTTGGTTGCCTCCTCCATCTCAGCCGAAGCCTCGGAAGACACTTGCGGAACACCTGCTACGGCACTGCCTACCAAGACATTGCCACCAACAGCGCCACTACCCACGACATCGCTACCGACGGCAACGCCAACAGTATTGCCTCCAACGGCATTGCCGACAGATGCGCTCGGCGCGTCGGTTGCCTCAGGGTTCTCCATCTCCTCAGGATGCAGTTTCAAGTCCATTCCTATGGTGGTCTTGTCAAATGGGCGGTCGAAGGCAGAGAGGAAAAACACCACGACCTCTGTGCCCATGCCAAGATACAACATCAGGTTAGCCCCTGGCAAGTGGGTCAGCTTGAAAAGAGTGCCAAGGATTACTATGGACGCACCCCAGCTATAGGCATAGTTGAGGAATGTCTGTCCAGGCACACTGTCCATCCATTTCTGCAAACGATAGACAATATTATATTTGCTGTACTCTGTCATTATTTCTTCGTTTTTTTGGATTTCTGACTTGTTGTATTTGCCAAGCTGCGCACACAACGGAAGCCGATGTATGAACGGGGCTGATTCTGATACTCAAACGAACGCCAAGCCGAGCGGATGTGCGATTCGGGATCTTTCCACGAGCCACCACGCACGCTCTTCTTCTTCAGGCGGTAAGGGTCTTCAATGGCGGCATTGTACTTCAACTGCGGATTGATGTCGTTCATCGCCTCCACTCCTGCCTCAGTGTAGATGGTGCTTGTCCACTCTGCCACATTTCCTGCCATGTCGTAAAGACCGTTGCTGTTGGGTTGGTATATACCTGTCCTACTGGTTATAAGGTTTCCGTCCTTGGTGTAGTTTCCACGGTCGGGCTTGAAGTTGGCATAGAAACAGCCATTGCCTGTAGCCACGTCGGCATTGTCCCAAGGAAATTCGTTCTGGTCCTTGCCACGAGCGGCATATTCCCACTCAGCCTCAGTGGGCAGACGATAGCGCTGCACAAAGCGCGCCGCACCGCCAAGTCCCTTGAGCAGATAGTCGGTACGCCAAGCACAGAAAGCGTTTGCCTGCTCCCAAGTTACGCCTACCACAGGATAGTCGTTGTAGGCGGGATTGCTGAAATAGTGGCGCATATACACCTCGTTGTCGGCATTTGGGAAATCATTCACCCAACATGTCGTGTCGGGATATACATTTACTATATAGGTGTTGAGGAAATCCCAAGGTCCCGTTAGCTGTCGGTTGATGGTTTGACGCACTATTTTTCCCTCATCGTCGATATAGGCCGTGTCCTTAGAGATCCACACCTGCTCGTTGGGATCGACCTTAATGTCGGTATTCAGGTTGCGCTCCGCTGGGTTAAGCCTATACTTGCGCTTTGCCGCCTCCGCATAGTCGTAAATCTCATAGCGGTAGTTCAGCTGACTGCCATCAAGAAGTTTTTCTCCCGTGACGGGATTTGTGACATATAGGCTCTCAAAGGCACGCATCTCGTCCTCATTTGGCTTGCGCGGCAGAGGTTTCTTCCAGTTGAGGTGCGGAGTGACAGGCTCGCCATACTTGTCTTCCTCAATCTTGTAGGTCTCGTCGCCACCGTATGCCGGGTCGGCAAGTCGCTCGCGCAGAATGGAGTCGCGCACATAGTTTACAAACTGCCTATACTGCGAGTTAGTAACCTCCCGCTCGTCCATCCAAAAGCCCTCCACCGAGATGTCCTTTACAGGTGTTGGTCTGCCCCAAAGGCTGTCCTGCTTGTCGATGCCCATGTGCAGATGTCCCCTTTTCACCATTGTCATGCCGTACGGCGTGGGCTCAGTGAAGGCACGTCCCGACGTTCCAGTGACCTCACCACCAGAAGCCGATGCCATCTTGCTTCCGAAACACGATGTCAGCGCCAGCGTCATTGCCAGCGCGAACACAGTAGCTATAATTTTGCGTATGTCCATTATTGTCGATATTATCTTGTTGTCTCCCATCTTGTTTCCGCACTAAAGCAACCTAACGCTCTTGTGCAGGTTCTTGCCTTTCTTGCCGAGATTGATGTCTGTCTGATAGCCTATGAATATCTCATGTCCACCATTGCCAAGGCTTATTGCTGAGGTGTAGGCCTCGTAACTGTAGCCAAGGCATACGCCATGGAAATTGCCACCCAACATCACTGTCACGGAATTGGTCGGACTGTAAGAAAGCCCCACATACATCATCTTCTTGTCGTTGGTGTAGGTCAGCCTACTGCCCACATCCACGCGATATGCCACACCATCGGTTTGGCATAGCAGGGAAGGCTGCATAGATAAAAACGGATTTCTGAGGCGAATATTGTATCCCGCCGTAAAATAATACAGGCTTGAGACGTCAAATTCCTGCTTTTCCCCTATCTCTATCTTCGGCGCGTTGAGATGTTGGGCTGAAATGCCCACATACCAGTCACCATTGCGGTAATAGGCTCCCAAACCCACATCAAAGCTACTGCCTGTCACGTCGGCGGTAGGGAAAGCAGGGTCGTCAGGCGTCTCGGTATCAACCTTCGAGCCCTCGAAGCCTTCGCTGAGCATAGCCAACTTCACTCCTACGCTGAACATTCCACCGAACAAATTGCGACGATAGGCATACTGAATGCCAAAACTCTTGTGGGTGAAAAGACCTATGTCGTCGCTCAGCAACTCGGCACCTACACCATGATAGGCGTTGAGGAAATAGAAAGGCAGGTCACCCCCGGCATACATTGCCTTGGGACTGTTCTCAAATCCCGTTAGCGACATTGAGTAAGCTGCCGCCACGTTTATCCGGTCTGCTTTTCCCACCGTAGCGGGATTGAACGAGGGTTCAAGAGCCCAATAGTGTGAGAAATGGGCATCATATTGAGCCATGACCCACGATGGAGCCATGGTAAGGAACATTATTATAAGGTATTTTGCCTTTCCCACCTATGTCTGCATAAAATACAAAGGACCGCTCTTCTTGAGAAACGGCCCTTTCTATCCAATCGTTTAGTACTCGTCTTCGTTAAACAGGAAATCCTCCTTCGTAGGATAGTCTGGCCAAATGTCCTCTATACTCTCATAAACATCGCCCTCATCCTCTATCTCCTGCAAATTCTCCAATACTTCCAATGGTGCGCCTGAACGAATTGCATAATCAATCAGTTCGTCTTTGGTTGCTGGCCATGGCGCGTCTTCAAGTTTTGATGCCAATTCTAATGTCCAATACATATCTTTAAGTTTTATCGTTTTTAATTTTGGCGCAAAAGTAATAAATTATTTTTTATCTACAAGTTTTAGACCATGTTTTTTCGCTTATTCCGTCAATAATATTTAATTTTTTGGCCAAAACGAAGAAATAATCTGATAATCTATTCAAATATTTGATGATTTCCTCCCCAACCTTAGCTTTTTCCGCCAATGCCAAAGCACGTCTCTCGGCACGTCGGCAAACGGTGCGACAAACATGCGCAAGCGCTCCTGCCCTGCCTCCACCGGGCAATACGAAGCCCAATTTCTCGGGAAGTTCAGACAGTATCTTGTCAATCTCGCCCTCGATGAACTCCACCTCACCCTCTGCAAGCTTTGCTGACTCGTAGAGTGGTGTCTGCGACTGGTCAGTGGCGAGATGTGTCCCTACATTGAAGAGGTTTGACTGTATTCTATATAAAGTCTCAAGAATATCGTCGTCGCTTACGGCCGTAGCAAGAAGACCGATGCAGGAATTTAGTTCGTCAACAGTGCCGTAGGCCTCAAGCCTCACATCAGCCTTACTGATTCTCACTCCGCCAACAAGACTGGTCATACCAGCATCTCCAGTTTTGGTGTAAACTTTGGTTATTCTCATAATACTAAAAATTAATAATATAATTAGTTTTATATCTTGTCCTATCGAAAGTGGCTATGCCGGCATAATACAGGTCATAACTCACTGTCACCGCATCATCAGCCACCAATTCCTCCCATCTCCCCTTGTTGCAGCCATAAATATCCTCCATTATGACAACAGTCCTATAGTTGGCTTTCTCCAACTCCTCACTGTATCTGTCAAAGTCTGCATCTTTTCCAAGGACAATTAGGCAAGTCTTCTCGTCAAGTTCGACCACAGAGTCGCTCTCCCACTCCATCGTCTTCCTACAACCAGCACCTATATAGCCCAAACATACATCTTTATTGTTGGAATATACAATGGCATAGTCAGCCTGGAGCCAATTAGAGATTCTGAAATATAATTCCATAAGTTTACGGACATCTGGCATTAGCGAGGGATATTCGCTCTCCATATCCAAATAGCCGTAATATGGATAATGCTCGTTGATGACATATCGCACAAAAGCATAATCTGTCGGAGACTGAATTCCAAAGCCCCGACTATGCCTGCATCTGAAAAGCCAAATCAAAAATCTTCTCAATCTGTTCATCAACACATATTTATATTGAAGGAGTGTTCGATAAAATGCCATGAAAAGCAAAAATCCCCAAGGATAACGTTATCCTCAGGGATCTCAC
>CAMAGM010000110.1 GCA_945833995.1 uncultured Prevotella sp. | reverse complement strand
TAAACAATTATTTATATGACTAAACAAATCATATTCGTGCTTACGATGGTGCTATTGTTCGTCGTAGGCTGCGTTTCCGCACAGACTGTGAAAGTGACTGTCACCGACCAGACAGGCGAGACGGTCATTGGAGCTACGGTAATGGAAAAAGGCACTAACAACGGTGCCATTACCGACTTTGACGGAAATGCCACAGTGAAACTCTCAGGAAAGAGCAATTCTTTGGTCATCTCCTATTTGGGAATGAAAACAAAGACAATCGACACGAAAGGCAAGGAACATGTTGCCGTGGTGCTCGAAGATGATGCCACTACTCTCAACGACGTGGTGGTTATCGGTTACGGTACGGTGAAGAAAAAAGACCTTACGGGTTCCGTGTCGTCACTTAACGAGAAACAAATCTCCAACATCCCTGTCAGCAACGTCAGCGAGGCAATGACAGGCAAGATGGCTGGTGTGAACATCACCACAACGGAAGGTTCACCTGACGCCGACGTGAAGATTCGTGTGCGTGGAGGCGGTTCACTCTCGCAGGACAACTCCCCACTCTACATCGTCGATGGCTTCCCAGTGTCGAGCATCTCGGACATCGCACCAAGCGAGATACAGAGCATCGACGTGCTGAAGGACGCTTCATCGACAGCCATCTATGGTGCGCGTGGTGCCAACGGCGTTATCATCATCACCACCAAGGAGGGAAAGGAAGGAAAGACACAGGTCAGCTTCAACGGACTCCTGGGTTGGAAGAAAGTGACAAAGACCGTGAAGACTCTCTCGCCATACGAGTATGCCATGTATCAGTATGAGCTGGGTTCGACAGACTACGGAAACTTCAACGACCTCGACATCTGGAAGTCTGTGGAGGGCACCGACTATCAGGACGAGATTTTCGGCAGGACTGGATTGCAGAAGCAATACAACGCAAGCGTGAACGGAGGATCGAAGGAGATCAAGTTCAACATTGGCTTCTCGCATACCGACGAGGAGAGCATTATGCTCGGTTCTGGCTATGCCAAAAACAACATCAACGCAAAAATAAACGCGAAACTCAACAAGTGGCTGACGTTCGACTTCAACGCACGCCTCGGATTCACTAAGCTCGACGGACTGAGCGGCGGTGCCGACACCAACGAGTCGAACGCCGCTAACAGTATCGTGGCAAACACTGTGGCTTACGGTCCGGTGGAGACACTGACTTCCAACGGCGACGAGGACGAAGAGAACAGCACCTCGACACGACGCACCCCACTTCAGCGCATCACCTCTACTTATAAGTATCAGGAGCGTTTCCAACAGAACTACAACGCTGGACTTAACTGGAAACCAATAAAGAACTTCACCTTCCGCACTGAGTTCGGCTACGGATGGCGCTACAACAACACCGACCAGGTGTGGGGAAGCAACGCCACAACCAACTCAAAGTATGGCTACAACGGTATGCCACAGGCACAGTTTGTGAAGGTAAACCAGCGCGACTGGCGCAACGCCAACACCTTGACTTACGCCAACGACAAACTCTTCGGCGGACGCGACCGCATCAACGTGCTCATCGGTCAGGAGTGGTCGAGCACAGAGAAGACCACACGCACCGCGACTTCTGTGGGCTTCCCTACAAGCATGACCATAGGCGAAGTGCTCGCCAACACATCAGCAGGCACATCATTGCCAAATGAGTCTGACATAGCAGCCGACGAGAACATGATGTCATACTTCGGACGTATCAACTACACCATGGCTGACAAGTATCTCGCCACATTCACACTGCGTGCCGACGGTTCAAGCAAGTTCGGCAAGGGAAACCGTTGGGGATATTTCCCATCTCTCGCACTCGCATGGCGTCTGTCGGAAGAGGAATTCATGAAAGCTACAAGCAGCTGGCTCTCAAACCTCAAGCTGCGCCTCTCGTTCGGTACGGCAGGTAACAACCGCATCAACTCCGGACTGCTCTCCACAACCTACTCCATGGCAAGCAACACATCGAGGGCTCCTTTCTTCAACGAAGACCGACAGCCAATGCTTGAGCACGGAACATATCTCTACAACCCAGACCTGAAATGGGAAACTACGATAACACGTAACGTGGGTATCGACTTCGGATTCCTCCGCGGACGCATCAACGGTACTCTCGACCTCTACTGGAACACCACCAAGGATCTGCTCATGCAGACCGTGGTGCCTACAAGCACTGGCTACAGCTACCAGTTCCAAAACTTCGGTAAGACCAGCAACATGGGTGTGGAGCTGACTGTCAATGCAGTTATCGCCGACCAGAAAAACTGGGGTCTGAACTTCAACTTCAACATTGCATACAACAAGAACAAGATTGACGAGCTGAACATGGAGAACCCATGGCAGAGCAGCTCATGGAGCGGAAGCACCATTTCCAAGTATGAGGACTTCAAGATTGAGGAAGGCGGACGACTCGGCGAGCTCTGGGGCTTCAAGACCAACGGTTTCTTCACTGTATATGACCCTGTAAGCAACCCCGACGGACAACTCGTGCTCAACGGCACCACATGGCAGCTGCGTGAGGGACTGAAGGACAACAGTCCTTCAATCACAGGCGGTAGCTACTATCCTGGCGGCCTGCGCGTGGAAGTGGACGAGAATGGCGACCCTCTGAAGCAGCGTCTTGGCAACACAGTACCAACAACAACAGGTGGTTTCGGCTTCGACGGACGTGTGGGAAATGTTGACTTCAACATCTTTTTCAACTACTCACTCGGCAACAAGATTGTCAACGGAACGAAACTCGCCAACGCCTTCTACCATGGTTCGGCAAAGAACTACAACCTCGTTGACGACTTCGCACTCGAAAACCGCTACACATGGATTGACCCGACCACAGGACTCAACCTCGGCCGTCCTTCGACAAGCGTGATAGCAGCCTACGGCGGTGCCGACGCGATGATAGCACGCCTTAACGAGATAAACTCAGGCGCAAGCATCTACAACCCTGCCGCAGTGAGCACAATGCAGCTCATCGACTATGCAGTTGAGGACGCATCGTTCCTCAGACTGCAGAACGTCACCGTGGGCTACACACTGCCAAAGAAATGGATGAAGAGCATATTCCTTGAGAGCGTTCGCCTCTACTTCACAGGCTACAACCTTCTGTGCTTCACAGGCTACGATGGCTACGACCCTGAAGTGGACACCAGCTCGAAGAAGAACCCAATGTGCCCCGGCATCGACTATGCTGCATATCCTAAGAGCCGCACCTTCGTTGGCGGTATCAACATAACATTCTAACCACATCAATATTGAAGAAAGAAATGAAAAAGACATTATCGATAATAACACTGTCGGCTGGCATTCTCGCCATGTCGTCATGCTCCGACTTCCTCGACCAGACATCGCCTTCGGAACAGACCGACGAGACGGTGTGGAACTCGGTGTTCTATACCGGGGCGCGCGTCAACAAGCTCTACGGAGCACTTGGACAGGACCGCACCTACTCGCAGGACCTCTCCATTGTGTGGAACCTGAACAGCGACTGCGAGCTGGTTGACGGACTTGGTGCCGACGCCTACAACGCATCGAGCGAGCGAGGCAACATGAACTACAACCAAAACCCTGGCTGGTCGAAGATTGACGGTGTGTGGACTGCCCTTTACGGAATAATAGAGGACGCAAACCTCAATATCTCAGGCATCAGGCAAAGCTCACTCCTCACGGCAGGAGGCAGCGACCAGAAATCAATGGAACGCTATCTCGGCGAGTCGCTGACACTGAGGGCAATGATTTATTTCGACCTCGTGAAGATGTTCGGCGACGTGCCTTTCAAGGTGGAGCCTACACTCTCCGACCTCAGCAATGCCTACATGGGAAAGACCGACCGCGACGTTATAATGGACTCGCTGATGGTTGACCTCGAAACGGCAATAGACCTGCTGCCTTGGGCTGACGACATCAGCGGCTACACCACAGAGCACATCACCAAGGGCTACGTTCACGGACTTCTGGCACAGATAGCCCTTACGCGTGCAGGCTATGCCATCCGCGAAAGCTCAAAGAGTGGCTATGAGACAGCTTCTTACAGCGATGCCACCTATCCTACACAACGCCCTGACGCACAGACACGCAAGGCTCTCTACGAGAAAGCCTTGAAGCACCTCTCGGCAATAATCACCAGCGGCAAGCACTCGCTGAACCCATCGATAGAGAACCAGTGGTATCTGCTCAACCAGCTCACACTCGACCAGAGCTACCACGAGAACCTGTTTGAGATTCCTCTCGGACTTAACCTCAACAGCGAGCTTGGCTATACAGTGGGTGTCCGCATGAGCGGAATGACATCGAAATACGGCTATGGAAACTCGTCGGGCAAACTGAAGCTCACCGCTCCGCTGCTCTACTCTTATGCCGACAACGACCTGCGCCGCGACCTCACATGCGCCAACATGCAGATTGCACAGGACGGATCGCTCACCAAGGAGACCGTGCTCGGCAACACTCCTTTCGGCATCTATGTAGGCAAGTGGGACCCACGCAAGATGGGCGACACATGGCTCAGCCAGAACCTCGTTGCCACCGCAAAGCACTGCACAGGCATCAATCCTGTGAAGATGCGCTATGCCAACGTGCTGCTCTACTATGCTGAGGTGATGAACGAACTGGCAGGACCTGACGCTAACTATAGCGGCAGCGCGGGACTCACCGCACGCCAGGCTCTTGCCCTCGTTCACAAGCGTGCCTTCGATGCCGACCACCAGGCAGAGGCTGACGCTTACATAGCAGCCATACCGGCCGACAAGGATTCTTTCTTCGACGCCATCGTTGACGAAAACGCATGGGAGTTTGCAGGTGAGGGCTACCGCAAGTGGGACCTCATCCGTTGGAACCTCCTCGTGGCAAAGACCATAGAGTTTAAGGAGACATATCTGCAACAGCTCCGCGACGGCATATACCAGGAGAAACTCTATTTCAACTATGCCGACGAGGCAAAGACTGTGTTGGACTATTCGAGCATCACATGGCACGGAATTCCTGCCGGAAAGAGCGAGGCTGACTACGACGGAAGCGTAAGCTCGTTTGGAGGTGCAAAGATTGACGACCCAACAGACAAGACCGTTTACACCAACCTTCCATCGATAAGCAGTGGACTCCTCGACGACGGCATCCAGGTGAAGAACCGCTACATCATGCCTATCGCCTCGACAACGATTTCCGCTTCTAACGGTTCGCTGCACAACTCTTACGGATACTCTGATTAGAGATTGAACAATTGAAATATTGAAGAATTGAAATATTGAAATTATGAAGATAAGACAAATAATATATACAACAGTGCTCGGCTCGGCGCTCGTGTCATGCACCGACGGCAACGACTGGGGCATTGACAGTGCCTACGACAGGCTCTTTGGCGTGAACTCCGAAAAGATTAGCGTCACGGCTGAGGACCTCACGGCTGAGGTGACATTCAACACAGTGAAGGATGCCGAATACTACATCATCGAGGTGAGCACCGACTCTCTTTACGACAATGTGGCAATGGGAGGCGCAAACGCAAAGGTGTTTGGCGCAAACAAAGAGATAACAAAATCGCCTTACACTCTGGAACAACTTGTGGGCGACACACGCTACTACCTGCGAATGAAGAGCATGGCTGACGGACGCAACGACTCGAAGTGGTGCTACTACAAGAGCGGACAGACTTTCAAGACCAAGGCGGAACAGATATTCTACGAGATTACCGACGCCGACCGCTTTGAAGACCATGTCAACCTGAAATGGGACGCAGAGAAGGAGGCTACAAACATCGTGGTGATTTGTGGCGACGAGGAAGTGCAGAACATCAGCCTCGACGCTTCGGCAAAGGCTTCGGGCGAACTGACCGTGTCGGGACTCAAGGCGTCAACAGCCTATACCTTTATTATATATAATGGTACGGCAAAGCGCGGAACTGTTGTCACCACCACTACGGCTGCAATGCCTTCAGGCGACTTCAAGATTCAGCTGCCTGCTACGATAACTGCCCTCGACCAGGACATCATCAACGACGTGGTGGCTCAGGCACAGGCTGCAGTAGGATCTGAAAACGTGAGCGTGACGATAGGTATTCCTGCAGGACTGACCCTCGACGCACGCGGCATCTCCGCCGATTCAGGCGAGCCTACAGGTCTCTACATTCCTGATGGAGTGTCGGTGACATTCTTCGGACTCTCCGGTGGCGAGACTCCAGTGCTCAACATCGTGAAGAGCTTCAACATCAAGGGCAGCCACAACTACATACGCTTCGAGAACATCAACTTCACCGACGGTGGCTGTCAGTATTTCATCAACCAGAGTGCTGATGCCGTGATAGCCGAAGACCTGACTTTCACCCAGTGTCGCTTCGAGGGCTTTGAGCGTTCAGTGGTTCGCACACAGGGTTCGCCGATAATCACCATCGGATCGATAAACCTCGACGACTGCATGCTCACCAACATGTCGAAGGGCAACGGCTATTCAGTATTCCTATTCAAACTCGACACTCCTGCCAAGCAGAACATCGGAAGCCTGAACATCAGCAACTGTACTATTGACACCGCACAGCGCAGCTTCATTGAGACATCGGTGGCACCGCTGAAGAACGGCATCACCATCACCAACTGTACGTTCTACAACGCCATTCAGTCTGGTCGTTATCTCATCGATGCCAATGGTCAGCCGACCGACATCACGCTTAAGAACACCATCCTCGGCAAGACATACGTTGAGACTGCCAAGGGTGTGCGCACAGCTGGAACAATCAGCGTGGAGAACTGTCTGAGAACATCCGACTGCGTGTTTGCTTCCAACGACATAAAGGAACTTCCCGCAAGCGACTACTCGTCGGCTGACGTCTTCGCCGATCCCGACAACCACGACTTCACACTGAAGATAAACGATAGGATAGGTGACCCACGATGGTTCCCGGTTGAATAATCCCAACACTGCTGAATATGAAAAGAAAAGCATTTATCACAATATTGCTGTCAGGCTTGTGCCTGGCAGCAACAGCTGTTTTCGCACAGGAAAAGACTCCTGCATTCCCCGGTGCGGAAGGTTTTGGACGCTATGTCAGCGGAGGACGTGGCGGCAATGTGTATCATGTCACCTCGCTTGCCGACGACGGCACTGAGGGAACACTGCGCTGGGCGCTTGGAAAATCGGGCGCAAAGACCATCGTCTTCGATGTGTCGGGAACAATACACCTGCAGTCGAGTCTGGACATCGCCATCGGCAACGTCACCATTGCAGGACAAACGGCACCTGGCGATGGCATCTGCGTTGCCGACTATCCTGTGGCGATAAAGGCAAACAACGTGATTGTGCGCTATATGCGTTTCCGTCTTGGCAACAAAAACGTGCTTCTAAACGGTGCTGACGGATGGGATGCCTTCGGCGGAATGGACCAGGAGAACATCATTGTCGATCACTGTTCCGTAAGCTGGTCCATCGACGAGTGCCTGTCGGTGCTTGGCAACAAGAATACGACGGTGCAGTGGTGTCTCGTGGCGCAGAGCCTCGTAAACTCAGGACACTCCAAGGGTGCCCACGGCTATGGCGGCAACTGGGGAGGTTCAGGAGCCTCGTTCCACCACAACCTCATTGCCCACCACGGCAGCCGCACGCCACGACTCGGTCCGCGCCCAACAACACAGCTCGACGAGCGTATGGACATGCGCAACAACGTAATCTATAACTTCGGCGGCAACGGATGCTATGGAGGCGAGGGAATGACAGTGAACATAGTGAACAACTACTACAAGCCAGGTCCGGGAACATCTACCGACAAAAAGGGCTACCGCATTGCGGGAATAGGCATTCGCACTCAGTCGTATGTAGACACCTATCCTGCCTATGCTCCTGCATTGCACCTTTGGGGAAAATATTTCGTGACAGGCAATTATAACACGAAATACTCATCGGTCAACAACGACAACTGGACTTACGGTATAATAAACCAGATTGACGCCAGCGGCTGTGACGGAACGTTTACCGCAGAAACCAAGGACAGCATAAAACTTGCTGAACCAATGGACTTTGTGGCTACCACAACCCATTCGGCTGACGATGCCTACGACAGAGTGCTCGACTATGCTGGCGCAAGCCTCAGCCGCGACAGTTTCGACGAACTGATGGTGAGCGACGCACGCAATGGCGCAGCATCATACACTGGCAAGGGACTGAGCAAAGGCTTTGTAAACTCGCAGGACGACAACCGCCCTGCTGATGCTGCCGACGACTGGAGTGCATGGCCAACACTGAACTCAACCGCTGCACCTATTGACACCGATGGCGACGGAATGCCCGACGAGTGGGAAAAGTCTAACGGCCTTGACCCTTCCGACCCTTCCGACGGAAAGACAATAGGTACCGATGGTTACTCAAACCTTGAGAATTATCTCAACTCATTGGTGGCTGACATCACCGAGAAACAGAATGAGGGTGGAGAACTGCTGGGCTTTGTGGAAGAAGAGGAAGAAACTCCTGTTGCCTCAACCTACGACCTTACTCCCGAAATAGCCAACGGCGACTGGACTTTCAGCAACGGTTTCAGCATCACCAACGGTTCAGGAAAGGGCTACAGCACTGGAAGCAGCTGCGGCATAAAGGGCATCAAATACTCCAACAACGTGGAATATGCCATACAGATTCCTGACGGTATAAGCATTACGGGAATCGACATACAGGGCTACTGCAACGAGGACAACGTGGATGGCTATCTGTCGAAACTCGGCGGCAAGACCTTCGAATCCACCGACTACGTCTTCCCTTCACGCACTGGCGGAGTGAGCGTCACCCACAACATTGCCCTCGACCAGCCCGCACAAGGCTCTATCGGGTTCAAGTTCGTAAAGCAGCAGTGTGTAAGAATAACCCTCCACACCGATGCTTCCACTTCCATCACCACCATCGTCTCGCCGACAGACAGCGAAACATATTTTGACCTTGGCGGACGACGCACAAAGGGACAAAAAGGATTGGTGATAACCAAGGGGAAGAAAGAAGTAAGGAAATAGGAAACTTCCATAAAAGATTTCCATAAAATGTTTGTGGAAATGAATAAAATGTCGTACCTTTGCCCTCAAGAGTAATCAACTAACAGAAAAAATGCCGTAAGAATATGACACTGAACGAGATTGTAGAACAGTTGAAGAACGACATGTCTTCACGAATCAATAAAAGCGGAAGGGTCATAGGGACAGGTATGTTGATTCATTCATAGATGATGACTGATAATTGATTGCTGATTATTGATGACTGATGACGTGTGTAGCAAAGGAGCAGCTGCGGAAAGCTATAGCTCTGGAGAGTTGGTTCTATCATGTAAAGATACAGATAGTAAGCATCAAGTAGAGAAAAACTCTCAGTATTTCGGAACGGCTGACAGTTACGATAACTACGGTTATCGATTCAAGACAGGAGGTAAGTCAAATAGCAAGAACAGTCTGAAGCTTAGCGTACCTGCAGCCGGCACATTGATAATAGCAGTTCGCTCAGCATCTTCTTCTGATGAAACACGTACTCTTGTCCTTACGCAAAATGGCACTGAATTATACAACGACGTTGTTAAGGACAGCAATGCAGAGACAGCTACGATTGAAGGCGCGGAAAAGAAAGTATTCCCTTATGTGACAGTAAAAGTGCAAAAAGGCGACATCGACATCGAATACCCTATTGGTGCCCTTAACTTCTATGCTTTCATATTTGAAGACACTACAGGCGTTTCTTCTGTAAAGGCAGAGAAGGCAAACGCTGCTTCTTACAATCTTGGCGGCCAGCAGGTGAAGTCAAGCGCCAAGGGTTTGGTAATCAAGAACGGCA
>CAMAGM010000109.1 GCA_945833995.1 uncultured Prevotella sp. | reverse complement strand
TGACGAAAAAATAATGATAGATGGAATTTACGAAGCCACAGTATATTTAGACAATCGAGAGATAAACAACCTCGATCAACTTCGCCGACTCAGCAATATATAGATTTAGCAAATAATAATAACAAAAAATATTAAGTTATGTTTGAATTTAAAATATCCGACAATTCCGTGGAACTTCTCAGTATTGAGATGAGTGGAGAATTGAACACAGTAGCAGCCCAAGACCTTCAAGGAAAAATCGAGTCGTTAGACTTTAACAAGCCGGTATTCATCGACGTGACAAACCTTGACTATATCTCTTCAACGGGATTGCGCTATTTCCTTCTCATCAAGAAAAAGGTGGAAGCCAACGGACACAAAGTGACATTGAAGGGACTGAACAAGAATGTAGCAAGTATCTTCAAGATGACCGGATTCTACAGCTTTTTTGAAATCATCTGAAAGCACTGCGCCATGACTTATCCACTTTCGCAATCCCAAATAGGCATTTATGTGACTTGCATAAATAGCCATGACGAGGGGCAATACAACTTCGACATGCTTTATACTCTCGACGATGACACTGACCTCGACAGACTTGCCAAGGCTTTAGACAAAGTGATTGAGGCTCACCCGTATGTCAAGGCTCGCATCACTACGGACGAGAACGGGGAAGTGTGCTTTGAAGACCACTCTTCCGACCCTTTCCACACTTCTATTATCGACGCAGAGAGTATTGACGACTACAAGGACCATATAGGTGCCGATTTTGACCTCCTGCACGACCCTCTCTTCCGTCTGGAGATATACAGGACAAAAAGCGGGAACTATCTCTACGTGGATTTCCATCACATAATATTCGACGGAATGTCTTTTGGCGTTTTCCTCAAGGAAGTGGAGAAAGCATACGATGGAGAAGCCATAGAGATGGAAGCCGTAAACGGATTTGAGATAGCCGAACGGGAAGTGAAGGCAAGGGCTTCGAAGGAATACGACGAAGCCGTGGCGTGGTATGAAAAAGAATTTGGAAATGCCTCCGAAATAAACTCACTGCCTTCGCCCGACATCAAAGAGCAGCGGCCTAATCAGTTCACCAAGGTGGTCTTTCCGTTGACTGCTTCGAAAAACGACATAGAGGCTTTTTGCAAAAAGGCAGAAACAAAGGTGAGTTGTCTCTTCTCTGCAGCTTTCGGATATACACTCTCCATCTTCAACGGCGACAGCGAAGCTCTCTACGCCACTGTTTTCCACGGCAGGACAGACAAAGCCACCAGAGGCTCTTTCTGCATGATGGTGAAGACCCTGCCAATGTATCACGACTTCACTGCTACACCCACGGTAAGCGAACTGCTGCAACAGACCAATCAGCTGACAATGGGAAACAGACAGCATCTGAGCTATTCGTTTGGCGACCTCCACACAAAATTGGGCATCGGTTGCGACGTGTCGTTTGCCTACCACGGAACGATAAATGACAGGGCTCTTTACCTTAACGGAAAAAAACAAGACGGCAAAGATCTTTTCGGACACAGGCCCGGCTTCAAGCTCCTTGTTCAAATAGTTCAAAGAGGCGAAAGCTACGAGATAAGCTTTGACTATGCCGTCAACCTTTATTCACAGAAGTTTATTGAAAGTTTCCTGCATTGCTATGAGCATGTGCTGGCACAGATGATGGCGAAAGAAAACCTTTGCGACATTGAGCCTTGCGACGAAGCCCAACGCAAGACCCTTGACTCTTTCTGCCAAAACGAATGTGACTACGACAACACCCAGACCGTCCCGTCTCTCTTCCGCAAGGCTGCCACTGAGTATCCAGACAAAGAGTGTGTGGTGTATGATGGCCGTATATATACCTATAAGGAAGTGGACGACCTCTCCGACCGGGTGGCATGGATGGTACACGAAAAAGGCATAGTAACAGAACAGGTTGTGTCGGTGCTTATTCCACGTTGCGAGTATATGACCCTTGTATCGCTCGGAATCTTGAAAGCAGGTGTGGCTTACCAGCCCCTCGACCCTACCTATCCGGAGGAGCGACTCAACTTCATGATGAAAGATGCCGACGCACGACTGCTCATCTGCGACAGGACGCTGCGTGACAAGGTGAACGAATACCAAGGCGACGTGGTTTATATCGACGAGCTTGCCTCTCTTGCGCCTCTCACTGCCAACCAGCGGCAGGAACTTCTTGCCCTGTCGCCGCATCCCAAGGACCTCTTCGTCCTTCTCTACACATCTGGCTCTACGGGCACTCCCAAAGGTTGCATGTTGGAGCATGGCAACCTCACCTGCTTCTGCCATTGGTATCAAAGATTCTATAGTCTGAAACCAGAACACAAGGTGGCGGCATACGCCAGCTACGGTTTCGACGCAAACATGATGGACATGTATCCTGCCATCACCTCCGGAGCCTCTGTACATATTATCCCCGAAGACATCCGGCTCGACATGCTTGCCATCAATGATTATTTTGAGCGGGTGGGTATTACACACAGTGTCATGACTACACAGGTGGGAAGGTTGTTTGCCACAAGTGTTGACAATCACTCCCTCCTCCATCTAAATGTTGGAGGTGAGACGCTCGTTCCATGTGCTCCACCCAAGGGATTTACATTTTACAATGCATATGGTCCTACGGAATGTACCATCATCTCTACTATCTTTCCTATTGAGCAAGTATATAACAATGTCCCTATCGGTCACCCGCTGGATAACATGAAGGCATACATCATCAACAAGCGTAAGCAGCTGCTTCCAGTTGGTGCTGCCGGCGAACTGTGTCTTGCAGGTCCGCAGGTGTCAAGAGGTTATCTCAACCGTCCGGAACAAACGGCAAAGGCATACGAGAAGAACATCTTCTCCAACGAAAAGGGATATGAACGCATCTATCACACCGGCGACATAGTGCGTTGGCTGCCCGACGGCAACATAGAGTTTGTGGGAAGAAAGGACGCACAGGTGAAGATTCGCGGATTCCGTATCGAACTGACAGAGGTGGAGGGCGTAGTACGTGAATATCCAAAGGTGAAGGATGCCACGGTTCAGGCCTTTGACGACCCCAACGGCGGTAAGTTTATCTGTGCATACATCGTGGGAGACGAACAGATTGACATCGACGATCTCAATGCATTCATAGCAGAGCGCAAGCCGCCTTACATGGTGCCTGCCATAACAATGCAAATAGAAGAAATTCCGCTCAACCAAAACCAGAAGGTGAACAAGCGCGCACTGCCCAAACCTGAGCCAAAGACATCTGCCAAGGCTGAAGGCAAGCAGACTGCAGCTCCACTCAACATTCTTGAACAACAGATAATGGACATTGTGGCAAGCGTCGTGAATACCAAAGACTTCGGTATTACCGACGTGTTGGGCTATGTGGGACTAACCTCTATATCGAGCATTCGTCTCGCCACCTTATTATTTAAGAAGTTCGGCGTACAGATTGACGTGAAAGACCTTGTCAGCAAGGGCTCTATACAAAGCATAGAAAACGAGATTATATCTATGTGGATTGAAGGCGGAACCACGGCTGACAAAGAGAAAATTGAAGAAAAGAAAGAAGAAAAGGCCAAGGGTGAGACATTATCTGCACCACTTACTTATCCGCAAATGGGTGTTTTCCTCGATTGCCTGCGCAATCCCTACTCCACCCTCTACAATGTGCCCATCACACTTCGCTTCCCGGCAAATACCGATGTGGAACAACTTGCTGATGCTGTAAAGGCCACGATAGACAATCACCAAAGCCTTCGCCTGACTTTCACGCATAGCGAACAGGAACCAGTGCAAATATTCAATGCCGACATCAAGGCTGAAGTGCCTGTGGTGGAAGTGCCTACAACTGATTTTACCACCTACTGCCACGAGTATGTCCGTCCGTTCAATCTGGAAAACGGCCCGCTCTTCCGGTTCACAATCGTGAAGGAGCTGGATAATGACGGTACAACTGTTGCCATGTATCTGATGACCGACATCCACCACCTCGTCACCGACGGAGGCTCCGACGACATCATTCTCAAGGAGATACTCAGCAGAATGGAAGGCAAGGAAATAGAGAAGGAAGAATACTCCTATCTGCAATTTGCTGCCGACCAAAAAGCTGCAGAGGGTGGGGATGAATATGAGGCGGCACGACAGTTCTACCACGAACGCCTGAAAAACTGTGAGGGTGCAAGTGAGATAACCGCCGACGTGGAAAAAAGCGACGATGCCATCCACACGCTCGGAAACTTCAGTATTCCTATTTCAATGACAGAGGTGGAAGAGCTTGCAAAGCAAATAGGTGTGACACCGATGAGCGTGTTCCTTGCTGCTACCTACTATACCGTGGGCAGATATGTCAACAGCCACAACGTTTATCTCGGCACCATATCCAACGGACGAGGAAACCTGCGCACCTACAACACCACGGGAATGTTTGTAAATACTCTTGCATTAGGTAGCGAGATTGGCGGACAGAGCGTAAGGGAGTTTATTGAGGAAACAGCGCACAACTTCACACAGACCATTGCCCACGAGCAATATCCGTTTGCGAGAATAGCTGCCGACTATGGTTTTGCGCCTGAGATAATCTTTGAATATCAAGTAGGGGTGATGTCGGAATATAAACTGAACGGAACTCCTGTGCCACAACTGCCAATGACTCTCGACCTTGCCAAGTTTAAGATGAAGATAGTCATTTCCGACACCGTGGAAGGTGGACACGAAGTGCTGATAGGCTACGACGAGGCAGTGTATTCCAAGTCACTGGCAAGCAGGTTTGCCGAATCGCTGGTGGCAGTGATTGGTCATTTCACTGCCAGTCCTGACTCCAAGGTGAAGGCTATTTCCATTATGAGCGAGCGGCAAAAGGAAGAGGTAGAGAAATTCAATGTGGTGGCAAAGGCTCCTATAGACAACAAACTCTTCTTCCAGCCACTGGAGAAGTGGGCAGAGACCTGCCCGGAGAGAAACGCCGTTATTGCCGCCGACCGCACCCTGACCTATTCGGAGTTTAACAAAGAGGCAAACCGCATTGCCCATGCCCTGATGGCACGAGGTGTGAAGCGTGGCGACAAGGTGGTAGTGTTGCTGCCTCGAACCAGTGCCGTGCTACTCTCGTTCTACGGTGTAAGCAAGGCGGGAGCGGCTTACATACCGTGCGACCCTGCCTATCCTGCCGACCGCATCAGCCTTATCACAGAGGATTCCGAAGCTGCCTACGTCATAACCACTGCCGACCATATGGCAGAACACGAGGGGAAGGCTATCCTCGTGGATGAACTGATAGCCTACAATGCCCCGGGATGCACCGAAAACCCGAATGTGGAACTGTCGGCAGACGACCTTGTGTATCTCATCTATACCAGCGGCTCGACAGGCCGACCCAAGGGAGTGATGATTACTCATAAGGGCATCTGCAACTACCTGCAGCCCCACCCTGCCAACCGTCACGTCTATGCTATGGCTAACGAGGCACATTGCTACCTCGGAGTCACCACCTTGTCGTTCGACATGTCGCTGAAGGAATATGGAGTGTGCCTCTTCAACGGACTCACCTATGTGCTCGCCGACGAAGACCAGTGCAACAACCCCATAGAACTGGCACGACTCTTCAGAGAGACAGGAGCAGACATCATCAACGCCACTCCGTCGCGACTGCTCAACTATATGGAACTTAGCGACTTCTGCGACGCCATACGCAACTGCCGTTGCGTGCTGAGCGGTGGAGAGGCTTACAGCGAGCGACTGCTCAGCCGACTGAAAGAACTACAAATACCTCACGTGTTCAACACCTACGGACCTACGGAAATAACGGTTTCATCCAACTGCAAGGAACTCACCCATGCCGAGCGTATCAGCATAGGACAACCTCTGCTCAACTACACCGAGTTTGTGGTTGACACCGATGGCAACGAACTGCCAGTGGGAGTTGTTGGCGAACTGTATATCGGCGGCGAGGTGATAGCCAAGGGATATAACAACCTCGACAAACAGACAGCCGAACGCTTCGTCACCTATAAGGGAGTGCGATGCTACCGCTCTGGCGACTATGCCCGCTGGACAAGCGAGGGCGACATCGTTACGCTCGGACGTATGGACAACCAGATCAAGCTACGCGGACTGCGTATCGAACTCGGCGAGGTGGAGGCTGCCGCAGGAAAGGTTGAGGGAGTGAAACAGGTGGTTGTGATGGTGAAGACTATCGACGGCACCGAGCACCTTTGCGCTTTCTACAGAGCTGACAGGGAAATCGCCATCGACGAGATGAAGGCCGAAATGGGTAAGACTCTTACTCACTATATGGTACCAACCGCCTTCCTGCAGTTGGATGAGTTCCCGTTGACTCCCAACGGCAAGGTAGATGTAAAACACTTGCCACTGCCACAGCTCGTTGTTGCAGCAGGAGAGTATGTCGCTCCGAAGAACAGCGCGGAGGAAGCCTTCTGCAACATTTTCAAAGGCATCCTGGGTATGGAACGAGTGAGTGCTGCCGATTCGTTCTTCGACTTAGGAGGAACATCGCTCACAGTGACGAGAGTGATGATTGAAGCACGTAACTTGGGATATGACATTGCCTATGCCGACGTGTTCAAGTGCACCACTCCGCAACAGCTTGCTGCGCTTGTGGACAATGGTGATGCCTCATCGGAAACAACAGACGAAGAAGTGAGCAACTACGACTATACTGCCATCAACTCGCTGCTTGAGAAGAACAACATCAACAGCTTCCTCGCCAACCCGTCGTCAAGACCTTTAGGCAATGTGCTGCTGACAGGCGCCACAGGCTACCTCGGAATACACATACTATATGAACTGATTGAGCACCACGACAACAAGGTCTATTGTCTCGTACGCCATGGGAAAGACGGACTGACAAGTCAGGACCGCCTACGCAATCTTCTCTACTACTATTTCGAGAAGAACTATTCGGAACTCTTCGGCACACGACTGTTCGTCATCGATGGCGACGTGACCTCGCCCGAAGCCTTTGCCGAGGTAGAGCATGCAGACACTCTCATCAACTGTGCGGCAGTGGTGAAACATTTCTCTGAAGGCACAGAGATAGAGGACATAAACATTGGAGGACTGCAAAACTGTGTCGATTTCTGCCTAAAGACAGGTGCACGGCTCATTCAGACAAGTACGTTCAGCATTAGCGGGCAGTCGGTCAACGGGTATCCTGATCCATCTACAGACTTCAGCGAGCAGATGCTTTATTTCGGTCAGGCACTTACAAGCAAATACACTCACTCTAAATTCCTTGCCGAACGCATTGTGCTGGAATCCATAGTCACCAAGGGGTTGGATGCAAAGATAGTGCGTCTGGGCAATCTTGCTCCCAGAACCACTGATGGCGAGTTCCAGATAAACTTCCGCAGCAACTCTGCCATGGGACGTCTCCACGTCTTCCAGATGCTTGGAGCATACGGCTATGGCACTGAAGTGACAAAGCTTGAATTCTCGCCCATCGACGAGGTGGCGCACGCCATACTGCTTCTTTCCACCACTCCCAGCGAGTGCTGTGTGTTCCATCCGTTCAACAACCACAACCAGTATGTGGGCGACGTGGTGCGCGAGATGGCTACAACCCTCGGCACTGAAATCAATGAGGTGGAAGACATCGAATTCGATGCCATTCTCAACGAGGCAGCCCAAGATGCTGAGAAGGCTAAAGTCCTGCAATCGCTTCTTGCCTATCAGGCTGGAGGCAAAGACAAGATGACGGCATTCCATAAGTATAATCCTTATACCGTACAGGTGCTTGCCCGCCTCGGTTTCCATTGGAATGTGACATCGTGGGACTACGTTCACCGCTTCATTGAGGCAATAGCCGCATTTGATTTCTTTGAAGACAGGAGATAGGTCATTTGTAATATAAAATATGGAACGTCAGAAATATTTGTCAACAAGAGCCTTTAAGGTGTTCCTTGGTGCATCCATCTTGACAGCATTGTCGGCTATGCTCGGCAATGTTGTCGATGGCATCATAGTGAGTCACCTGATCGACTATAACGCCATGTCGGCAACGTCATTGAGTAAACCAATAATCCAAATCTATTACACTTTATTCCAACTCATAGGTTTAGGAGGAAATGTGCTCATAGCCAAGGCAATGGGCGGTAATGACTTTGAAAAGGTCAACCGCCTCTTCTCCACCAACATCATGGTGCTTGGCGCATTGTCTGTTTTGATAACATTCGTGGGACTGTTTTTTACCGATGAGGTGGCTTCTTTAATGTGCGGCAGCGCAGAGCTCCACGGCTATGTAGTGGACTATTTTGCTCCTACACTCATCTTTGCCCCCGTCTTCATTGCCACCTACTTCCTTGGAGGTACCACGGCAATAGACGGTTCGCCGAAACTCGTGTCTGTGGCAATGATTGTCGACAACGTGGTGAATCTCCTGATGGACGTGGTACTCATAGCAGTGTTCGACATGGGAATAATGGGAAGCGCCATCGCAACCGTGATAGGACATGTTGTGGCTTGCGCCATCATGCTTCCTCACTATCGCAAAAGCAATACCTGCTACAGGCTGAGGATTTGTCGTTGGGCTCATCTCGGCGAATCGTGCTCCACCGGAGCGCCCTTCGCCCTGGCAAGCATTTTTATGACACTCTATCTCTATGCCTCACAGTTCATCATATCAACCAATGTTGGAACAGGTGCCTTGTATGTCTTCTCCGTAGTGCTCAACATCATGATGATCTACAACATGTTTGTTTCCGGTGCTTGCTCCACAATGCAGCAACTGGCAGCACTGCAGCTGGGACTCAACGACTTCTTCGGACATCGCAACACGGTATCGGCAGCATTCCGTTTCCTAAACATTAGCCTCGGTGTGGCTTGTGTCGTCCTGCTTTGCTGCCCACAGCTGATAACCCGAATGTTCGACTGTCCAGACTCCCTAATCGGCGAGTGCTACGATGCCATCCGCATCTACAGTGTAGCGTTTTGGCTCTTCTGCTTGCTTTATCTTCTTATGGTCAACTACAAGCTGTTGCAACGCTCTGCATTGGCAAACTTCATATCCTTTTCGCTCAACCTGTCGGTAATTCCTGTCATTTGGATTCTATCCGTAGTGTCACCCGACATAATCTGGTGGAGCAATATGATTGCCTACGCTCTTGTTATGCTGGTTGTGATGGTTACGGCAGAGGCTGCCCGCAGGAAGAACAAGGAACTTTCGCCATTGACACTCCTGCCCAAATCGACACCTTTCCCCACTTTCGAACTATCGTTTAAGTATTCCATCGAGGACATGGGCAAATGCTTCAACGAGATAAGCCTTTGGTTGAAAGAGCAGTCGTTGGACGACGACACCGTGTTCAAGGTAAGGGTAATAGCCGAGGAACTGATGTCAAACGTTGCTGAGCATGGTAAAGTGAAGAGCAGAAAGGCTTTCATCGACATTAGAATCATTCTTCAGCCGCAGAAGGTGATACTGTCTATTGCCGACGACAGTGTTCCCTTCGACACTGTGGCAAACAAGAGGAAAGGGCCTGGTTTGAAAGTAGCCAACACCATCCCTTACCGCCTTGACTACAAGCACCAGTTTGAGCAGAACATCACCACAGCCACCCTTCTTTACCCTGCCACGTCCTAATGCACTCCATAGCGAGTCGGGCACTTCGGGATAGAGTTTGTGGGACTGCATGTTACCTCCTGTATTCCTCACGTCATTCATTTCCCGTAGTAAGTACTTAGCCCTATAGCTGTTGTTATTGTCTCATAATATACTGTTGCAAATATTTCGCATTACCTGTTGGCATTTCCACAGAACAGGCATCCGTTTTTATGTTCCGCACTGCGGTTTCTACGTTCCGCAGTGGTGAACGTATATTCCGCAGTGCGGAACGTACATACCACAGTGCGGAACATAAACTAAACACGGTGCAAAGATAAATTAAAATAGGGTATTATGCAAACATCTGTACGACTATCCTTATACATTTACAACTGTTTTACA
>CAMAGM010000108.1 GCA_945833995.1 uncultured Prevotella sp. | reverse complement strand
CCGGGGTTTAAATATTAATTTTAACTACGTCCCGAATTTAACGGGACACTAATGATCATCACTAATATTGTCAAACCATATTATTTGCATAAATAATCGAGCAGGAGGTAAACGCTAATCAATGGCGTTTACCTCCTGCTCGATTTTCGTTTCCCGTCATCTCATATTGGGCGTACAACAAAAAAAAACAGGTATTTAGGGTGCCCTCTTTGCTGGGTTTTACGTTGATAAGGCATAAACACAAAATAAATTCTATAGAAGCAGGACATTTAACAACTTAAAACAAGAGTAAGATGAGAATAAAGAAAGTCATTATTTTGGCCACTCTTTTACTGCTGCCGCCGTCACTGACAGGCAATGCGGCGGTCTTTGCTCAACAGCAGGGCAAACTTTATGAGAGGGTAATCGGCAACGAGTCGCTTCCAAATGTGCTAAAGCAGTTGGAAAAACAGTTTTCAACACATATTGCGTTCACTTATGCTGACTTGAGCGAGATGAAAGTAAACGCAAAAATCAATGCCAAAACCATCGATGAGGCACTTTTGCAGGTGCTCCAGGGGCTTCCTGTCAGTTACGAGCGACGTGGGAATACCATAGTGGTTAAGGCAAAGGCAAAAGCCACACACTCTTCCAACACGGTCATGGTGGAAGGTGTCGTTGCCGACGAAAAGGGCGAGCCAATACCTGGTGTGACCGTGAAAGTGCCTGGAAAGAAAAACATGACTACGATCAGTGACTCCAACGGACGCTTCGCCGTTGAACTTGATAAGGGTAAAGGCGTGTCGCTCGGATTCTCCTTCCTTGGCATGAAAGACGCTGTTTATTACACCACATGCCGCAAGGATGTTGACAACGTCGTAATAACGATGAAGGAGGACGACCAGACTCTTGAGGAAGTTGTGGTGACAGGTTACGGCAACATCAAGAAATCATCATACACAGGCTCCGCCTCAACCATGAACGCCGAGAAGCAGAAAGAACTGCCCGTCGTCACGGTGTCGCAGATGATGGAGGGAAACCTTTCTGGAATTTCCATCAGCACCAACAGCGGAACGCCTGGTGCAGCATCCTACATAACGGTGAGAGGCATCGGCTCGCTGTCGGCATCCAACGAGCCGCTTTATGTGCTCGACGGAGTGCCGGTGATGTCTGGCAACATGTCGTCAAACTCTATGAACACCAGCGGACTTGGCATACTCAACACCCTTAATCCTGGTGACATCGAGAACATCACCGTGCTGAAAGACGCAGCTTCCGCATCGCTCTATGGGGCAAGGGGAGCCAACGGAGTCATCCTCATAACGACAAGGAAGGGAAAGGCAGGAAAAACCTCATATAACCTCAAGGCGAGCTTCGGTATCTCCGACTTCGCCTCTCAGTTCCGCCCAACAATGGGTGGAGACGAGCGCCGAAACCTAATCCTCGAGGGTCTGACCAACGCCAACATCGATGCTGGCGAGACTGTTGAATGGGCTGAGGAACACGCCGAGGAGATGATTGACCGATATGCAAAGATTCCAGCCAACGGATATGCCGACTGGGAAAGTGCCCTTTTCAGGAAAGCACTGCAGCAAAACTACGACTTCTCGGTCATGGGCGGCAACGACAACACAAGATTTGCCGGCTCTGTGAACTACACCAATCAGGAAAACGTGGCGCGCAACTCGGGATTCGAGCGCTACAGCGGTCACATGAACTTCAACAACAACTACAAGAAGTTCGACCTCGCAATGAACGCCATCTTCTCGCTCACGAAAGAAAAGCCGCTACCGGGAGCCTCCTACTACAGCAACCCCATGTATGCCCTGAAAGCCTACCTCAACCCTTCAATACCAATATACAACGAAGACGGCTCGTATAACACCGACATACAGACACTTAACAACATGAACCTCGTTTACGAGAATGAAATCAATAGCCACAAGAGCCGTGTGGCAAGGGCTTTTATGTCGGGGGAAGCAGGTTACACCTTCTTCAAGGGACTTAGACTCTCCACTATTTTCAACATTGACTATACCAACACCAACGAGTTCAGATACTTCTCGCCCGACAGCTCCGACGGCAAAAGCCCTAACGGACAAGGCGACATATACAACACCGAGAACTTCACATACAACAGCAACACCCGGCTCAACTACGCTAAAAAACTCGGATTGCACTCCATCGACCTCCTTGCCGCCTACGAGATACACAAGTGGGACAAGACTTTCATCTTCGGCGAGGCCAAGGACTATGCCTCAAACAAAAAGCCCGTCCTCAACACCGCAAGCCAGCCTGTTGACATCGAGAACTATGACAGCGGCGACTCAATGCTGTCATATGTGATTCGCGGAAACTACGACTACGACAACCGTTACTACTTCTCGTTCAGCTTCCGTCGCGACGGAAGCTCACGCCTTCACCCCGACAACCGCTGGGACAATTTCTGGGCAGTATCAGGGTCATGGCGTTTCTCGCAGGAAAAGATGCTGAAGAAAGCAGAGTCATGGATCACCGACGCAAAGCTCAGGATGAGCTACGGCGTCAACGGCAACATACCCTCGTCGCTCTTCTCCTACTACGGACTCTACGACATCACCTACTCCTACAACGACAGTCCGGCAATGGTGGAAAGCTCACTGAGCAACAGCAAGCTCAGCTGGGAGAAGAACTACTCGTTCAACGTCGGTCTCGACCTCTTCCTCTTCAACCGCATCTACGTGACCTTCGACTGGTACACACGCACCACTCGCGACCTGCTGATGAGCAAGATGGTTGACCCGATAACAGGTTTCGGCTCCATTACCGACAATGTCGGCAAGATGCGAAACACCGGTTTCGAACTTGAGATTCGCTCGAACAATATCAACACCAACGACTTCTCCTGGACCACCACGTTTATCATGTCACACAACAAGAACAAGGTGCTGAAGCTCTCCGATGTACCTCAATACTATTCCGACAATTACTACATTGTAAAGGAAGGCTATTCCCTCGGAACAATTTGCCTGCGCGAATACGCTGGAGTTGATCCGCAGACAGGTCTCCCGCAGTACTACAGCAACAAGGATGTTGACGGAGTAAGGTCGCGCGAAATCGTCAACGACCCCAACGAGGCAGTCTCAGTGCCACTTGAGAACATTTACCCGACACTCAGCGGAAGCCTTTCCAACACACTTAGCTACAAAATTGTTGACTTGAGCTTCAACTTCACATATTCGCTCGGCGGACATTCCTACGATGCCGGCATGTGGGCATTGCAAGACGACGGCTACTCATCGACTACACCCAAGAGCACCGAGTTGCGAAGACGCTGGCGCAATCCAGGCGACATCACCGACGTGCCACGCTACGTCAACGGACAGACCTTCGGTGGATGGTGGCACTCGTCAAGAGGCATCCACAGCACCGACCACCTGCGCCTAAAGAACCTTATATTAGGAGTCAACGCCCCAGCAAAGTGGGCAAAGAATATTGGTCTGTCAAGCGCACGGCTGTTCTTCTCCGCCACCAACCTCCTCACACTGGCAAGCTACGACCAGTACGACCCAGAACTCATGGGTACTGTCGCATTCAACATCCCTCCATTAAAAACATATTCCTTCGGATTGGAAATAGGATTCTAACAAAACAATGACAATTATGAAAAGAACAAAATATATCGCACTCATTTCCTGCATCTTCCTTGCATCATGCGGAAACGACTTCCTCGACAGGGAACCCTCTGACGAGATTACAACCGACGAGGCCATCACGCAACCTGCCGACGTGAAAAACGCCGTCAACGGACTATATGCACTCATGGCTTCCACATACTATTACAACTCGGCCATGTTCCTATACGGCGACGTAAAGGGCGACGACATGCAGCCCACATGGTGGTCGAGCGGACGACAGTCATACACCTACTATTATTTCGAGCACTCGGCTGCAGTGCCCAATAGCGGCGGACTGTGGGGACGGCCATACTACATAATACGAAACGCCTACAACATCATCGACGCCATCGACAACGGGAAGGTCATAGCAAAGGGAGAAAACCTCGACAACTACAAAGGTGAAGCCCTCGCTGCCATAGCTCTCTGCTATTTCGACCTGACAAGAGTATATGGCTATCCCTTCGCCAAGGACAATGGTGCTTCGCCAGGAGTGCCGCTGCTCGACCATGCCATAGGCTACGGGACGGTGGTTGATAGAAACACCGTGGCAGAGTGTTACGACTTCATCATCAAACGCCTGAAGGAAGCCATACCACTCCTATCGAAGACACGCAACGACGGACATATCAACTCCTTCGCGGCAAGAGCACTGCTTGCAAGGACATATCTCTACTGCGAGCGCAACCAGGAAGCCTTCGAGACCGCAGACCAACTCATCCGCGACATCAACTCCACGGGCATATACTCCCTCGCCTCCAACGCGAATTACGTGAATATGTTCGCCCACGACAACAAGTTCGGTACGGAAGCCCTTTTCCAGATTGCCAACACGCCCACTTCCAACCCTGGACGCGACGGACTATCCTATCTGCTCCACTGGTGGGGCTACGCTGCTGTAGTGCTTACTGACGACTTCGCACAAGAACTGAAAAACGACCCAGGCGATGTCAGGAACAAGCTCATCGCAACCTATCAGGACGGAGGCGACCACCAGTACTACAACCTCCTGCTGAAATATCCAGGAGAAAAATACTACGACGTGCCTTCCTTCGACAACAACTACACCGTACTAAGGCTCTCGGAAGTCTATCTCATCGCTGCAGAGGCAGGACTCAAGGCTGGAGGACAATACCGTGACGCCGCACGACAGTATCTCAACAACATTGTCAACAGAGCCAATCCCAATGCCAACGTTGCCGATGCCGACTTCAACCTCGACCGTGTGCTCGATGAAAGGGCAAGAGAACTCGTTGGCGAGGGACACCGCTACTTCGACATGCTACGCAATGGGAAAACAATAGTAAGACAAGGAGGCAAGCACCTTGCCAACGCACCGGAAAGCATCGACTGGAACTTCAGCAAATGCGTGCTCCCCATCTCGCGCGACGAGTTCATCTTCAACCCCGACATGAAACAAAACGAGGGTTACGGAAAAGACTGACGTAGAACAACTTAATTACAGGACAAAATGAAAAAGAATTTATATTACCTCTGTCTCGCGGCTCTTCTCGCCAGCTTCGCGTCATGCTCAGACAACGACGATATGACGGAGGACATACAAACCAACTTCACAAGTTTCAAGATAAAGGGTTACGAAAACGCCGTCACCACCATTGACGTGGCAACACGTACAGTGACTGTAAGGCTACCTGACGAGGTCACAAGCGGGAAAGACCTTGTGCCCATATTCACAGTATCGGAAGGCACACAGGCTTCCATCAACCGCGTCGTCCAGCAAAGCGGAGCAAACGCCATGGACTTCAGCGACGAGGTGCTCTATACCGTGGCAAATGCCGACTACTCGGCAAAGACAAGATGGCATGTAATCGTCACCAACAACGACTACACTGCAAAATACGGAATGGGCAACTTCCTCACCTATTGGTGGTCGAACAACGGCACCTCTCCCAACGGATACTACCTCCAACAGCAGCACACGGGCGAATACTCAAATGTCAATTGCGGACCGACTTGCGCCGTCATGGCACTCAAGTGGCGCGACCCCGACTGTAAAGTAACGGTCGAGGATGCCCGCAACACTGCCGTTTACAGCGAAATCGACGGAAGCACATGGTGGTATCCGCGCGACATCTACAACTGCCTATGGAGATATGGGGTGGAGAACGTCTATTACTGGAACTTCAGCGGTGCATCGTACGACGGATACATAAGGTCGATATGCGACCTGCTCGAGCAAGGCAACCTCTGCATATCATGCCTAAACAACGGAAACATAAGCGAACAGACGGCTCTCAACAAAGAATATCACACCAATCGCTACTACAAAGGTGGTTCGGGTCACTATCTGCTCATCAAGGGCTACCGCGTGGTCAATGGGGTCACATGGTTGGAAGTCCATGACCCTTGGGGCAACGACCTTAAATATTCCGACGGCAGCTTCTATGGTGCCAACCGCTACTACAAAGGGTACGAGGTTGCAACATCCATCGACTGGAACATCTGGACAGTAGTCGTTCCATACAAGTGAAAAAAAAAGATTGGGCTATCCTTTATGGATGCCCAATCTTTTTTATCATCACTTAACAACAACACCCCCAGTGTTTAGTTGTTGAGTTTAGTTTAGGTGGGTAAGGAGGGAAAGGGTTACTTTGGCTTCCGACGACTCAGAATTTTGAGTGAGGGAGAGAAATGGCAAATCTTGCATCATGAAAAGTTTACAATTGTTAGGTAACCATCCCGAAGGCATCTCGAAACCATACCGAAGGATGACGAAGTACAAAAAATCAACAAACTCTTCAAACTTCTCAAGACCTAAAGTAAAGTCCCTACTTTAATGTTTTTTCCAATAGTTTGATGATTAAAGAGTGTTAAACCTGGGAAATGGTTTTGAGAATCGGAAAAAAAACGGTACTTTTGTGGCAAATAACGAAACTGAAAACAATGAGTATTATGAACAATACTATCAAGGATAGGCTTCAAGCCCTGAGGGAAGTGATGAGGGCTGAGGGAATCGACGCCTTCGTATTTCCAAGTACCGACCCTCACAATGGCGAATATGTGCCCGACCACTGGAAGGGACGCGAGTTCGTCAGTGGGTTCAATGGCTCGGCGGGAACTGCCGTGGTGACGATGGACGATGCTGCGCTGTGGACCGACTCGCGCTATTTCATTGCCGCTGAGGAGCAGCTGGCGGGAACGGGCTATAAGCTGATGAAACTGAAGATTGAAGGCACGCCAACCATTGCCGAATGGCTCGGGCAGAAACTTGCCGAGAAGAGTGGGGCAGTGGTAGGTGTTGATGGAATGGTGAACTCTGTCAGCACCGTGGAGGCACTTACCGATGAGCTGCGCAAGCAGGGCGGAATAACCATAAGGACAAATTTCGACCCTCTGCAGACAGTGTGGAAGGAGCGTCCGCAAATTCCAGACAACAAGGTTGAGATCCACCCACTTAAGTTTGCGGGTGAGACGGCGGAGAAGAAGTTGGAGAGAATAAGGAAGGAACTGAGGCAGCACCACGCCGTGGGAATGTTGGTGTCTGCCCTCGACGACATAGCTTGGACGCTCAACCTCCGTGGCTCCGACGTTCACTGCAACCCTGTGTTCGTCTCCTATCTGCTCATTGGCGAGAAGACGACCACATTATATATCAATAAGTGCAAGCTCGACGAAGAGAGCATGGCTTACCTGAACGCCATAGGCGTGAAGATAGACGACTATGAGAATGTGGCAAAAGGCTTGAGGGCTTACGACGGATATAACCTGCTGATGGACCCGACGGAGACCTCATACACACTGTATAAGGCATACGGCGAGCGCCCAAAGGTGCTTGTCAAGTCGCCTGTGCCGGCAATGAAGGCCGTGAAGAACGAGGTGGAGATAGAAGGCTACCGCAGTGCTATGCTGAAGGACGGCGTGGCAATGGTGAAGTTCCTGCGCTGGTTGAAGCCCGCGGTGGAGAAGGGTGGAGTGACGGAAATCTCCGCAGACGAGAAACTCACTGCCCTGAGAGGACAGCAGCCACTGTTCCGTGGCATCTCGTTCGACACTATTGCCGGATATGGAGAGCACGGGGCCATAGTACACTACGAGGCAACACCTGAGACGGACATTGAGCTGAAGCCAGAGGGACTGCTGTTGCTCGACAGCGGCGGGCAGTATCTCGACGGAACCACCGACATAACGAGAACGATAGCCCTTGGTCCAGTGACTGACTATCAGCGCCATATCTACACCCTCGTGCTGAAGGGGAACATCGACCTCTCGATGGTGAAATTCCCTGCCAATGCCTCTGGTACACAGCTCGACATGCTGGCACGACAGGCAATGTGGCGCGAGGGATTGAACTATCTGCATGGGACAGGCCACGGTGTTGGCTCTTACCTCAACGTCCACGAGGGACCTCACCAGTTTAGGATGGAATACATGCCTGCGCCTTTTAGGGACGGAATGACCGTGACCGTTGAGCCAGGCATCTATTTGGCAGGCAAGTTTGGTGTGCGTACGGAGAACACCATGATAGTCCGCCACTATATGACGACCGAGTTCGGCGACTTCCTGCAGCTTGAGCCACTTACCCTGTGCCCTATCGACAAGACACCGATCGACGTGGATATGCTGACGGCAGAGGAGAAAGAGTGGCTCAACGGCTATCACCGTGAGGTTTTCGACCGTCTCTCCCCATTCCTCGAAGGTGAAGACCTTGAGTGGCTGAGGGACGCTTGTAGTGCCTTATAAGTCACCGCTTTAGGGCTTGATTCTGTGTAAATTGCGCCAAAATCGACTTTTTTTCACAATAAACTAAAAATAATTGCTGAAAAAGTTGTCTAATTGGTAAAATAGATGTAATTTTGCACCCACTTTCGGGCAAATGCCCAAGTGTGAACATAAGTTTAATTAAAATTTAAAACAAAAAAGCAAAATGATTATTGTACCAGTAAAGGAAGGCGAAAACATCGAGAAGGCCCTCAAGAAGTTCAAGAGAAAGTTTGAAAAGACAGGTGTTGTTAAGGAGCTCCGCGCACGTCAGCAGTTCGACAAACCATCTGTTCTTAAGAGACTTAAGATGGAGCACGCCATTTACGTACAGAAAATGAGAGCTACTGAGGAATAAAAAAAACCTCAAAAAATTTGGTAGTTTGAAATAATTTCCGTAAATTCGCTGCAGAAAACGAAACATCGCAGTGTTTTATGTTGGTAAACCAGTTCGTGGACTATATGCGCTATGAGCGCAACATGTCGCCAAGGACCATCCAGAGCTACTCTGAAGACCTTGCCGATTTCGAGTCCTTCTTCAAGAATTTGGACGACCAACTGTCGTGGGAGACCATCGACCAGGACATCGTCCGCGAGTGGGTGGAGAGCATGATGGACAGAGGCAACACCGCCACGTCGGTCAACCGCAGGCTCAGTTCCCTGCGCTCTTTCTACCGTTTCGCCCTGAAAAGGGAATTGGTCGAAGTCAATCCCGCACGCCTTGTGAAGGGTCCGAAGAAAGCCAAACCCCTGCCGCAGTTTGTAAAGGAGGCGGACATGAACCGCCTGATAGACGATGAGAGGCTTTGGGGAGAAGGTTATGAGGATGCCCTCGCGCGTACCATTATAATAATGTTCTACGAGACGGGGCTCAGACTTTCGGAACTTGTGGGGCTTGACGACACTGACGTGGATTTCGTCAATCGCACCGTGAAGGTGACGGGAAAGCGCAACAAGCAGCGCATCGTTCCCTTCGGTGAGGAGCTGGCAACGGAGCTCTCGCAGTATGTGGAGAAGCGTGACTCCCAAGTGGTGAGAACCACGACGGGGATGTTCCTCGACAAAAAGGGCAAGCGTATATCCCACGCCAAGGTGGCGAACCTTGTAAGGGAGTCGCTGTCGAAGGTGACAACGATGAAGAAGCGCTCGCCCCACGTGTTGAGACATTCGTATGCCACGGCAATGCTGAACAACGGTGCCGGATTGGAGAGTGTAAAGAAGCTGCTGGGTCATCAGAGTCTTTCAACGACCGAGATATACACCCATACGACATTCGAGCAGCTAAAGCGAGTTTATAAACAAGCCCACCCACGGGCATAACCTTTTAAAAATTGGAGGTATCTATGGAAATTAAGATTCAGTCAATTCACTTTGACGCTACCGAGAAGTTACAGGCGTTTATCGAGAAGAAAGTCGCCAAGTTAGAGAAAACTTACGAAGATATTCAGAAAGTAGAGGTGCAATTGAAGGTTGTAAAGCCTGCAACGGCCCAGAACAAGGAAGTAGGGTTCACGGTCACGGTGCCAGGAACGACTCTCTATGTCGAGAAGGTGAGTGACACTTTTGAGGAGTCAGTGGACCTTGGAGTGGATTCCATGCGGGTGCAACTACAGAAATTTAAAGAAAAATCGAGAAATTACTAAAAAAAACTTGGAAAAGTTTTGGTAATTCGAAAATAATGCGTACCTTTGCAGCCGATTTCCGACAGCATCGCTTATAAACAACGGGAAGCGGCTGCAGGTACAAGCCTCTTTAGCTCAGTTGGCCAGAGCACGTGATTTGTAATCTCGGG
>CAMAGM010000107.1 GCA_945833995.1 uncultured Prevotella sp. | reverse complement strand
GATTCCGTTCGAGCCGCGATGCCGACAAGTATGAGGACTATGGCTACGACACCGTTGAGGGAGCACCACTGGTAAAGGGAAAGTTTGCCGGACGACTCATTCTCGACGCGCTGAACTTCGTTGACAACGAGACACACGTGGTGGTTCTCGCTCGTCTTGTGGAGACAGTGGCTGGCGAGGGCACACCAATGACCTACGACTACTATCACCGCGTGATTAAGGGCAAGGCACCGAAGAACGCGCCAACCTACGTGGCAGAGGACGTGAAGCCAAAGGCTGAGGAAAAGCCAGATCCATCGACCGACACCACGAAGCACCGCTACCAGTGCATCATCTGCGGACACATCGTGGAAGCCGAAGGCAACCTGCCCGACAACTACCTCTGCCCACTCTGCAAGGCATCGAAAGACAAGTTTGAGAGAGTGATGAGATAAATTAAGAATTAAAAATTAAAAATTAAGAATTGGGTGCGCAAAAACCGCGTTTATCTAATTCTTAATTTTTAATTCTTAATTATATTCTACTGCTTGTTGGTGTTTGTCAAAGTTTTGCCCTGATACTGTCCTGTCTGAGCATCGAGGAAGAGCTTTACTTTCTGCACCTTGTCGGCTGGCATCTCACGACCAACCTGATACTGCGACATCATCTCGATAGCCTTCTCCAATGTTGGCACGCTGCCATCATGATAGTAAGGCCATGTGAGGGCGATGTTGCGCAGCGATGGGGTCTTGAAGCGATAGCGGTCGCGCTCTACCTTGGTCTGTGCCCAACGGCCGTTGTCGGAGTCGGTAAGTCCTGACTTGACGTTCACATCACGATCCTTGAAATAGTCGGCACGCTTGCCCATGAGCTCGTATGAGAGTCCGCCCATGTTCACACCAGCGTGGCATGTGGCGCAGTTGTATTCCTTGAAGATGGCATAGCCCTCAATCTGCTCTGCCGTGAGAGCCTCCTTGTCGCCCTTCAGGTAGCGGTCGAAGGGAGAGTTTGGCGTGATGAGTGTCTTCTCATATTCTGCAATGGCGTCGGTGATGGTCTTCTCGTTCATGCCCTCAGGATAGGCAGCGAGGAAACGCTTTGTGAACTCGGCGTCGGCAGCAAGTCTGCCAGCAATCTCCTCAAACGATGCTGAGCCCATCTCAACAGGGTTGAGTGGAGGTCCGGCTGCCTGGTCGGCGAGCGTTGCGGCACGTCCGTCCCAGAACTGCACGAAGTTGAACACCGAGTTGTAGGACGTTGGGGCATTGATGCCGCCCAGCTGTCCGCCAATACCGTCGGAGAACTTGTGGTTATCAACACCGGCAGTCTCGATGGCGTGGCATGAGGCGCAGGAGATGGTTCCGTCGCCCGAGAGTCGTGTGTCGTGATAGAGCTCCTTTCCGAGCTGCACCTTCACTGGGTCAACGGCTACGGAGTCGGGAATGGGTCGGATAGGCTCGTTCTTGAACTCAGCGGCGGCGAGGTCGTTGGGATAGAACTGCTCACGATGGCGCTTCACCCAGTCGAGCACAATGTCGGTCTTTGTCGAAGTGAGCGACGAGCCCCAGTGGGCGAGATAGTAGGAGACGAGAGGCATGGTGCCATCGATGACACACTTCTCCACCTTTGCCAAATCCACCTCGTTGACAGCCTTTCCCTCGGCAAGAGCCTTCATCATTGGCTCGATGTCGAAAGCCTTGTAGCCTTCCTCAACATGCTTGCCAATGAGCGACGATGCCACTGGCAACTTGGCATAGAATGGCAGGTCGGGTTTCTCGGTGTGGCAGAACACACAACCGCCATCGTTCATGATTTGCGTCATCTGCTCATTGATGGGCAGCGACGAGTCTGGTGCGGTGTTCACTGCCCTATAGATGACTGCCAAGCCAACTACAAAAACAGCTCCGCCCAATAAAATCTTGCTCGTTTTTTTCATAAGCGTTTTTTAATTATAGATTAATGTTATTTCCTTAATTCTTAACTTTTAATTCTTAATTTTTAATTCTTAATTCTTAATTATAACTATGCATGCTCGCCTGTGCCGATGGAAGGTAGTTCACGCCGTACCAACACATCTGCAAGAGGGCGAAACCCACTATTAGCCAAAGGTATGAGGGTGCGGGTCGGTCGGCATTGCGGCGATAGAGCCTGCGATGCGTATAGACGAGATAGGCACACCATGTGGCAGCAGCCCACGTCTCCTTCGGGTCCCAGCTCCAATAGCTTCCCCAAGCCTGTTTTGCCCAAAAGCAGCCCGAGAGCATGCCGAAGGTGAGGAACGCCATGCCTATAGCCACGAGGCGGTCGGTGGAGGGCAGATAGTCGGCAGTGTGTCGCCACAATCCTGCCACGGCAAGCAGGAAAGCGCAGCCGAAAAGGCTGTAGGAGAACATATATACCGTGACATGTGGCACGAACCACAGGCTCTGCAGGGCGGGCATGAGCGAGCGGTCGTGTATCTCGGGATGAACGATGTTTATGACGATGAACACCGCCGCCACGACAAGCGAGAACAGCGGGATGAGCCGATAGTGCCAACGATAATAGACTATCCAGCCCGAGACAATCATGAACAGCGAATACCAAAGCCGCGTCTCGCCCAGAGTGCGCAGCGGCGGGCGGCTCAAGCCTACCCACAGCCCGCCAACGAAAATGGCATAGACGAGAATGCCTGCAGCCGTGGCGACTATGCTGGCACGGCTGAGTCCCTCACGTTGGCAAGCCGCCAACACCGCTCCTGCCGACCAAAGCGCCAAGGAGACGAGGGCAAAGGGCAAAAATATATCCCAAGTCATCTAATCCCTAATTCCTAATTCTTAATTTTTAAATTCCTAATCTCACCGTCCTCCCCACAGCCCCAACAAGCAATAGAACAATTCCTGCAAGCATTGGATATTTGGCGGGCTGACGCGTTATCTGCAGTATGCAGTAATAGTCGGAAGCGTAGGAGTCTGTCTTATCGAAACTCATGAGGTAGAGATCCTCACAGAGGCTGATGGCATAAGGACTGTTCACGGCAAGGCTCACGGGAACACTGTCGAGAAGCACCGTGGCGGAATATTGCGTGGGCGAGCCGTCGGCGGGGTTTGTCTCGATGCTGAAATCGCGCAGCTGCAGCTTGTAGGGCAGCGTGGTGACACGCCCATCGCTGTCGTATGCCGTCTGTGTGGCACTGCCCCTGACCACGGCACAACGCAGCTCCTTAGTGTCGGCGGCACCATCGATGCCACAGAACAGGGCGAGCCACAAGCCGAAATGAATAAGTAGGAAACTTGCGTCGCGCCTGAGCCTGAACGTGCGCAGCCTGTGGAACACCACGATGGCAAGATGGAGCAACAAGGCGACGAGCAAGAAGACGAAAGGCAGCGACGTGGTGAAGTCGAGGAAGCCAAGGTTGCGTAGCACATGCATAATGCCATCAGTAGCCTCAGCACCTTGCGGCAGTGAGCCACCAACGATGCACCACAAGGCTATTACGGCAAGTAGCTGGCAAGCCATCCTGGGCGAACGGAACGCCTTCACCCATGGCTTGTCGCCGTATTCCCTCTCTACGACAAAAGGGACGACCACTGCCGCCATTCCCAGTGCGAAACCGACGGGAAAGGCAAAGAGGCGCACATCGACATTGCCGAAGACGCCCTGCAGGGCAAGAAGCACCACTATTGTGGTGAACAACCATTTGTTCTGCATAGGGTTGCGTGGTTTTTTGGGTGTAAAGATACAGATTTTATGTCTAACAAATATAAAAAAAGTTCTCTTTCTGTTGAATAATTAACATTTTTTACTTAGAAAGCCGGCAGTTTCAGAAATAATATGTAATTTTGCACGACTTTAGAGAATTGGCAGAATGGTATTTTCAGACTTGTTCTTTCTATTTGCCTTCTTGCCCACGTTCGTCGTCTGCTACCTGCTCGCGGCGGCAGTGGAAAAGGGCAACACGATGAAGAATCTCACATTGGTGTTCTTCTCCTTGGTGTTCTATGCCTGGGGAGAGCCGACCTACGTGTTCCTGATGCTCTCATGCGTGGTGGTGAACTATGTCCTGGGACTTGCCATCGACTCTGCCCGCCGCCATCGGCGACTTGCCCTTGCCGTGGGAGTGGCGTGCAACTTGGGAATACTCGCCACGTTCAAGTATCTCGGTTTCTTCGCCACTACGCTCTGCTCTTGGGGAATAGCCGTGCCCGTTCCGAAAATCTCGCTGCCCATAGGCATCAGCTTCTACACGTTCCAGTCCATTTCCTACCTCGTCGATGTCTATCGCCGCGAGTCGCCCGTGCAGCGTAGGTTTGCGGGCTTGCTGCTCTACATCTCCATGTTCCCGCAGCTCATAGCAGGCCCAATAGTTCGCTACGGCACCGTGGCTGACGAGATAGCCAACCGCCGCGTCACTACCGACGACGTGGCAGAGGGCATACAGCGCTTCATCATTGGCTTGGCAAAGAAGGTGGTGCTTGCCAACCAACTGTCGGAAATCAGCGACCAGCTGCTTGCCAACGGGCTTGCCGACATCACCACGGCGGGCGCATGGATAGGCATCGTTGCCTTCACGTTGCAGATCTACTACGACTTCTCGGGCTATTCCGACATGGCAATCGGCATAGGGCGCTGCCTCGGATTCCATTTCAAGGAGAATTTCGACCATCCCTATTGCTGCCGCACCATCACCGACTTCTGGCGGCGCTGGCACATCTCGCTCGGCAGTTTCTTCCGCGACTATGTCTATATTCCCATGGGCGGCAACCGCAGCCATCAGGCGCTTAACATCATGGTGGTGTGGTTCCTCACGGGCATGTGGCACGGCGCAAGCTGGAACTTCATAATCTGGGGCGTGTATTTCGGCATTATTGTCATGCTGGAGAAATACACCATACTGCGCTCGCGCTTCCTGCAGCGGCTCACTCCCCTTCTCCACATCTACAGCCTCCTGCTCGTGGTGGCGGGATGGGGTATTTTCTATTTCGACGATTTCCGTTCGCTGCGCGTGTTCCTCAATGCCTTCCTCGGCGGTGCTGAGGAGCTTGTCGATTTCGTATCCATTGCCGCCCTTACCGACAACTTCTGGCTATGGATAGTAGCACTGCTCTTCTGCATGCCATTGCGCCGCTGGGCAGCCGAGCTTCTTGGCAAGGCATTGCCAAAGAAATCGGTGGCTTACGGCCTCGTGGTGTTCACCTCGCGCACCATATTTTCCCTGCTGGCACTCTGCGCAAGCGTGGCACTGCTTGTGGGAGCCACCAACAATGCTTTCATCTACACACGATTCTGACCACTATGAACAGGCTCTACATATTTATAATAGCACTGGTTTTCGCAACCATAGCCTACGTCTTCGCCACGTTTCCGCGCAGCGTCTATTCGCCGCTTGAGAAGCGCGACCTTACGAGGTTTCCCAAGTTCTCCGCCGAAGCCCTTGCCTCGGGAGAGTTCACTTCCAAGGTGTCGGCATGGTATAGCGACAGCGAGCCTTACCGCGACCGACTGATGACAGCGAGCCGTGAGCTGAAAAACGCCATACGCCTCTCGCTGGGCGACGAGCAGATAACGTTTCATGCCTCTAATGGAATGAGGAGTGAGGAGAGAGGAGAGAGGAGTGAAAAGAGAGGAGAGAGGAGTGAGGAGAGAGGAGAGAGAAGGGGCGACGGACTTGTCGAGGGCTATGAGGGCGACGAGGACGGTACGGCGAAGATTGCCAATGCGGGAATACTCATTGTGGGCAGCGGCGACAAGGTGCGCGCACTGATGGTTTTCGGTGGCAGTGCGAAAGGTGGCGTGGCTTACGCAAGGGTTGCCAACGAATACAAGAAGACCTTCGGCAGCGCGGTGAATGTCTATTGCATGGTAATCCCAACGGCAATAGAGTACTACTGCCCAGAGCAGGCACGGCGCAGGACTCAGAAGCAGTGGCGCACGATAAACAACATCCACCAGCATCTCTCGCCCGACGTGCTCGCCGTTGATGTCTATACATCGCTTGGTAACCACGCCGACGAGGACATCTATCTGCGCACCGACCACCACTGGGCTCCGCTCGGCGCGTTCTATGCGGCTAAGGAGTTTGCCCGCGTGGCACAAGTGCCGTTCCGCCAGCTCGACAGCTACACGAGGAAAGTCGTGCGTGGGTTTGTGGGCAGCATGTATGGCTATTCCAACGACATTGCCATAAAGAACGCCCCAGAGGATTTTGTCTATTTCGTGCCTAACGGCATAAAATACACCGTGACCTACACCAACTACACCATCGACGAGGACTATCATGTGACGGGCATCGGCAAACCCTACCGCGGACCGTTCTTCTACCACTACCGCAACGGCAGCGGCGGGGCATACAGCACCTTCATGGGCAGCGACGCGAAGATTACCCGCATTGCCACACAGACGAAGAACGGCAGGCGGGTGCTCATACTGAAGGACAGCTTCGGCAATGCCCTGCCTGGCTATCTGTTCTTCTCGTTCGAGGAAGTGCATGTGGTCGATACGCGCTATTTCACGAAAAACATGGTGGAATATGTGCATGACAACAAGATTACCGACATTCTCTTTGCCAACAATATCTTCAACGCCTACAACCCAAAATTCTGCCGACGCTACCTGAAATTCCTGACGCAGGAGAACCAAACCGTTTTCCACAGGCAACGGAGCGAAGAAGAAGAAGTTAAGGAAGTTAAAGGAGTTAAGGAAGTTAAAGACGTATGTGATAGCCTTGAAAACTTCATTAACTGAAGCGGAAAAACTATTGTCTTTAACTCCCTTAACTCCTTTAACTCCTTTAACTCCTTTAACTTCCTTAACTCCTTTAACTCCTTTAACTCCTTTAACTCCTTTAACTCCCTGATTATAGATATGTCATAAGAACGTCCCAAACGGCGACAATGTGACAAATGCTTCCGGCAAGCACGAAAAAGTGGAATACGGAGTGCATGTAGCGCCTGCGGTTGAGACTGTAGAATAAGGCACCGGTGATATACATCACTCCCTCGGCTATGATCCATGCCACTGCCGCCGTGCTCACACTGTCTATCAGAGGCTTGAAGGCAATTAGCACCGATAGACCCATGCCCACGAAACAGAAGGTCTCAAGGTTGCTGTGCTCCTTCAGGTGGCGGAAACTGACTATCGTGCCCGCAATGGCACAGAGCCACACAAAAGAGAAAAGGCTCCAACCCCAATAGCCCTGCTGGCGCAAGGCAACGAGCGTAAGGGGCGAGTAAGAGCCCGCTATGTGCCAGTAGATGGCGGCGTGGTCCCACTTCCTCAGCCTCTCCTTCCACTTGCTGCGCATCCGCGTGGCGTGGTAGATTGTCGATGCGGCATAGGACATGAGCATGCCGAAGAGATAGAGTGTCACTCCGGCACGTGCCCAAGGGTTGTCGTCGGTGTAGCACATATATAGGAAAATCGTGCCCACCACCACGCCAAGCACGATGCCTGCCGCGTGTGACCACGAGTTCCATAGTTCCTCACGTCGTGTGTAGCGAATCATTCCTCAATTACAAAGTCAAGTTGTTTGCGCTCCACGTTGGCACTTGCCACTCTGATGCGCACTGGGTCGCCAAGCTGATAGACATGGTGCTGGCGACGTCCCACGAGACAGTAGTTCTTCTCGTCAAACTCGTAGTAGTCGCCACCGAGGTCGCGCAGCGAGACAAGACCCTCGCAGTGGTTCTCGTCAATCTCGCAGTAGATGCCATAGCTCTGTATGCCGCTTATGTGCGCGTCATACACCTGCCCTATCTTGTCTGCCATAAACTCCACCATCTTGTATTTTATCGAGTCGCGCTCGGCGTTCTGTGCCACAATCTCCATGTCGCTGCAGTGCTCGCAGAGCTCCTCGTAGTGGTCCTTGTTGGCAGAGCGTCCGCCCTGCTGGTATTTCGTCAGCAGTCGGTGCACCATGGTGTCGGGATAGCGGCGAATAGGCGACGTGAAGTGCGTGTAGTAGTCGAAGGCGAGTCCGTAGTGGCCGATGTTGTGTATGCTGTACTTTGCCTTCATCATCGCCCTCAGCGCCACGGTCTCTATTAGTTTCTGCTCCTTCTTTCCCGCACATTCGTCCATCAGTGTGTTTAGGCTCTTCGATATGGCTCCCTTGGTGCCTCCAGTCTTCATCTTGTAGCCAAACTTCACCACAAACTGCCTTAGCGTCTCCAGCTTTGTAGGGTCTGGTTGGTCATGCACTCTGTAGGGCAGCGTCTTTGCCTTTGTGCCCTTCCTCACCCTGCCAATGCTCTCAGCCACAGTTCGGTTGGCAATGAGCATAAACTCCTCTATCAGCTTGTTGGCGTCCTTCGACTTCTTGAAATAGCAGCGCGTCGGCTTGCCCTCAGCGTCAATGTCGAAGTGCAGCTCCTCACGGTCAAACTTCACCGCTCCGTTCTTGAAGCGTGCCTTGCGCAGCTTCTTTGCCAGTCGGTCGAGCTGTATCAGCTGCTCGGCGTTCTCGCCCTTGTAGCCTTCCTTCGGTGCTGGTGGGGCGGGTTCTCCCAGTCCGTCCCTCACTCCGTTGTCCTCCAATATCTGCTGCACCTCCTCGTAGGCATAGCGGCGGTTGCTCCTGATCACTGTGTGTGCCAAGTGCCACCTCTTTATATTGGCGTCGTCGTCCATCTCGAATATCACGCTGTAGGCAAGCTTCTCCTCGTCGGGGCGCAGCGAGCAGATGAAGTTGCAGAGGCGTTCGGGAAGCATCGGTATGGTGCGGTCAACGAGATAGACGCTCGTGGCACGCCTCACCGCCTCCTTGTCTATCACCGAGCCCTCCGTGACATAGTGCGACACGTCGGCAATGTGCACGCCCACTTCCCACAGCCCTCCGTCGGTGCGGCGTATGGAGAGCGCGTCGTCGAAGTCCTTTGCGTCGTGGGGGTCGATGGTGCATGTGAACACGCCGCGGAAGTCCTCGCGCTCGGCAATGTCCTTCTCCGTTATCTCCGCCGAGATCCTCTCGGCAGCCTCCTCCACGTTCTTCGGATAGCGGTATGGCAGTCCATACTGGGCGAGAATGGAGTTCATCTCAGCGTCGTTGTCGCCTTGCTGTCCAAGCACGTCCACCACCTCGCCGAGAATGTTCTTGTGGTCGGCATCGGGCCATTGCCTCACCCTCACCACAACCTTGTCGCCATCCTTGCCGCCCTTGAGCCGCTGTCTCGGTATGATGATGTCGTAGGGCAGCAGTCCGTCCTGGGTCCTTAGGAAAGCAAAGTCCTTCTCCACGCGCAGCCTTCCCACAAACTGGTCGCGTGCGCGGTTGAGTATTGCTATCACCATAGCCTCCTTTATGTGTTTAGCGCGCCGTGCCATGAAAGTCACCTGCACCTTGTCGCCATCGAGCGCCGACATTGAGTTGCGCTCCGCCACGAATATCGGCTGGCTCCCGTCGTCAGGTATGAAGCTGTTCTTGCCGTTCGTCTTGCGGCGGAACGTGCCCGTCTGCACCTGCGTCTTTGTGTTGAGGCAATAGGAAGTCTCGCTCACCTTCGTCAGGTAGTCGTCCCATGCCATTTCCTCCATGGTGTCGATGGCAAGCATCTTCAGCGGATGCGTGTCAAGACCCAAAGCCTTGAATATCTGTTTGAAACTGAATGTCTGTTGCGGATTGGTCTGAAAGAAGTTCATCAGAGCCGCCGTCACCTGTTTTTTCGACATCCGTTTACCACCTTTTTTCTTTCCCATAGTTGTATAGTTTGATAAAGCTACTGCAAACATACGAAAAAAAAACGAATGTCGCGCTTTTCTTTATGAATTATTTGCATAATTCATTCCAATACGCTAACTTTGCCGCCAATTATACAACATTATTTCTACATACAACGCATGAAAGAACTATTGCTTGTCTCCGCAGGCAGTTTCGTCGGTGGAGGCCTACGCTATCTTGTTGGGAAATGGCTTGGGCAGATGCTTGCCACCTCCTTCCCTTGGGGAACGTTCGCCGTAAACATTGTAGGCTGTTTCCTCATTGGCGTGTTCTCGTCGCTATCCCTTGGCGGCAATCTCTCCACAAACATGAAGCTCCTGCTTGCCACGGGGCTTTGTGGTGGTTTCACCACCTTCTCCACGTTCATGAACGACAGCCTCCTACTTTCCCGCGAGGGCAACGTCACCACCGCCGTGCTCTACACTGCCCTAAGCCTCATCCTCGGCATGGCGGCACTCGTGGCTGGACATAAATTGACCTGTATGGTTTAGCAACAGAACCGTGTCTGCGAATTCACATTAACACAAAACACCCTTCGTGGACAAATAATCGGGATTTAAGTGAAATCGGGTTGCCGTATTAAGCAACCCGATTACCATTCAGATAATAAACTCAAGTATATATGGAATAGAACATCTTCAATTAGTTC
>CAMAGM010000106.1 GCA_945833995.1 uncultured Prevotella sp. | reverse complement strand
ACTACAACGAGACACCGGAGATTCTGAAGGAGAAGGTGCTGCTCGCACTGAAGAATGGTCTGAAGGTGATCTTCTGCATTGGCGAGACACTCGCAGAGCGTGAGGCAGAGAAGCAGAACGAGGTGTGCAAGGCAGAGCTCGAGGGCAGCGTATTCAACCTCTCTGCAGAGGACTTCAAGAACATCGTCATCGCCTACGAGCCAATTTGGGCAATCGGTACAGGCAAGACCGCTACTGCAGACCAGGCAGAGGAAATCCACGCCTTTATTCGCAGCTGCGTGGCTGAAAAGTATGGCGCTGAGGTTGCCGACGACACCACAATACTCTACGGCGGTAGCTGCAAGGCAAGCAACGCTCCTGAGCTGTTCGCTAAGCCTGACATCGACGGTGGCCTCATCGGTGGCGCATCGCTGAAGGCAGCTGACTTCAAGGGCATCATCGACGCTTGGAAAAAGTAATTAATTAGTTGACGAGTTAACAAGTTGATAGTAAAGAGTTGACAGAATGTAATAAACAAATAACTCGTCAACTTGTTAACTGTCAACTAAACGAACAACTTGTCAACTCGTCAACTTGTTAACATAAAAAAAATATGAAATTAATTGTAGCACTATTGGCGCTGATATGCGTCGCCACCACAGCATTCTCGCAGACGTTCACTGAACGCCTGCAAAAACCCGTTGCGGGAAAAGGCACCATAAAGGTTGTCCATAGCGCGGCAATTGACAAACTCGTAAATGGCAACCAGCCTGACATTAGGCCTGCGAAACCGCAGACGGCAACGCCTGCACAGAAACCTGCCGAAACAACAAGAAAACAGCAACTGCAGACCGACACCACCAAGAAAGCCACTACCACCACGGCAACAGAGCAAAAACCACAACAGGAGACACAGAAAACGGACGAAGAGTTTGAGATTCCCACTGTTGACATGCGCAAGAAAGTGATGGGACGCAGCTACAAGGTGAACGGCTACAGGGTTCAGGCTTACGCTGGGGGCAACACGCGCGCCGACCGACAAAAGGCACAGAACATCGGCGACGCCATAAAGTTGAAATTCCCTGAGCAACCCATTTACGTCCACTTCTACTCGCCACGATGGATATGCCGGGTTGGCAACTTCCGCACCTATGAGGAAGCACACGCCATGCTGCTTGAGGTGAAGAAGATGGGCTACAAACAGGCTTCCATCGTCAAGGGGAAAATTAGTGTTCAATATTAAAATGAATCCAGAAACAGAATACAGGGAGGGCTTGGAAGAGCTTGCCTCACACTACAAGGACATACTGCACCTATTGGGCGAAGACCCTGACAGGGAAGGACTGCAAAAGACACCAATGCGAGTGGCTAAAGCCATGCAGGTGCTGACACGCGGCTACCAAATGGACGCGCACAAGGTGCTTACCGACGCGCTGTTCAAGGAAGACTATCGGCAGATGGTCATCGTCAAGGACATCGACTTCTTCTCGCTCTGCGAGCACCACATGTTGCCATTCTACGGAAAAGTACACGTGGCATACATTCCTAACGGCTACATCACGGGACTGAGCAAGATAGCACGCGTGGTGGATATCTTCTCACACCGACTGCAGGTGCAGGAACGCATGACGCTACAGATAAAGGAATGTATAGAGCAGACACTGAAGCCACTCGGAGTGATGGTGGTTGTGGAGGCAAGGCACATGTGCATGCAGATGAGAGGTGTGGAGAAACAAAACTCCATCACCACGACGAGCGATTTCTGCGGAGCTTTCAACCAAGCCAAGACACGCCAGGAATTCATGAACCTAATACACAAGTAAAGGACAAACGACTAAAGACCTGAGAATATTATGCAACAAACAGATAGAGGACAGTATAAAAAACGACAGCCATTTATCGACCTCTTTCTCCGTAGCTGTCTCGGAAAAGTGATAATCATCGCAGCTGTTACAGGACTGGTACTGTTGGCGGCAAGCACCACCGTACCGTCAAAGGCAAAAATGGAACAGGAACTGACAGATGACATCGAACAGTGCATCGAGGAATGTCAAGGCAATGCAGCAGACATCTCCGACGACATTGTTCGCAACACCATGTCTGTATTTACCCATGCCGACTCGATTCCCGAAAAGGAGATGGATACCTTCTGGAAGCACAACAGGATTGAGTTTTATCCGCACACCTTCTTCACCACAGCACATCTCTACAACAATGCCATACCAAACGGCAAGAGAGTAGCAGTGGGAATGTTCGGAATAGTGATACCAATGCTCAAGTACACCGATTTCATAATGCGAATGGCTCCGCTGCGCAAGGACTACAACCAACGCATCATAAAGAACGAATTCTCAATTGATGCCGATGCCGAACAAGATCCCGACTTCGGCAACACTTACAATACGTATCAGTGAGAGGTGTATTTCGAGGAGAGAGGAGTGAGGAGTGAGGAGAGAGGAGTGTGGAGTGAGATTACTGCACTTCACAGATGTCTCAACCTCAAATCCAGACTCTTGCTATTCTCACTCCACACTCCACACTCCTCACTCCTCACTCCACACTCCACACTCCTCTCTCCTCACTCCTCATTTCCACTTCCTCCTCTCCACAAAAAACTCTTTCATCAGCGAGGCACATTCCTCTTCCAGCACACCACCGACAATCTCTGCCTTGGGGTGCATGGCATTGGGTGCATAGCGTCGGAAACCGCGCTTCTCATCGTATGCGCCAAAAACAATGCGTGGCACCTGAGCCCAACCTATGGCACCTGCGCACATCACGCAAGGCTCGACAGTGACGTAAAGCGTGCAGTCAGTAAGATATTTTCCACCAAGAGTGTTGGCTGCCGACGTTATGGCTTGCATCTCGGCGTGGGCAGTGACATCGCACAGGGTCTCGGTAAGGTTATGAGCGCGAGAGATAATGCGCCCCTTGCAGACCACTATTGCCCCGATGGGAATCTCCCCTACCCTCGCCGACTCCTCAGCCTCGGTAAGGGCTTTCCTCATAAACTGCTCGTCAGTCTTTTTCTGTTCTTCAGTTGTCATATTATCTTGTTTTTGTGCAAAGGTATATTAAATATTCGACATAAGACAAAATATTTCCCTTTTTTCGTGTAGGTTTACGGAAAAAACATTATATTTGCAGAAAAATAAAACAAAGACCACTTATGTTCAGACTATTACTACAAAAGATAAAGGGCTACTTCAACGTGTCGCACGACATTGAGGACGAACAGCTAACCATAGCCCAGATAAGCAATGGAGTAAGTTTCAGGGGTGCAAACCTCTGGGTATTGATATTTGCCATCTTCATAGCCTCGCTCGGACTCAACGTCAACTCCACGGCGGTGATAATCGGTGCCATGCTCATCTCGCCGCTCATGGGACCAATCATCGGCATGGGATTGGCAATAGGCATCAACGATGTCGAGCTGCTCCGCAGGGCAGGCAAGAACTTCAGCGTGGCAACGGCGGTGAGTGTCCTTACGGCAATGGTTTATTTCCTACTCACTCCCCTCTCCGAGGCACAGTCGGAACTGCTCGCCCGCACCTCGCCAACCATCTACGACGTGCTGATAGCCACCTTCGGCGGCGCGGCGGGAATATTGGCGCAAGGCACGAAAATAAAGGGAAACGTGATACCTGGTGTAGCCATAGCCACAGCCCTCATGCCACCACTCTGTACGGCAGGCTACGGACTTGCCACAGGCAACCTACTCTATTTCTTCGGTGCTTTCTACTTGTTCTTCATCAACACAGTCTTCATCACCCTCTCGACCTACATCGGTGTTAGGCTTATGCACTTCCACCGCAAGAAATTCCTGTCAGAGGAAACGGGAAAGAAAGCGCAACGCATCATAATCGCCATCGTGTTGGCCACAATGATACCGTCGGCATTCATGACCGTTGGCATTGTGAAGAAAAGCATATTTGAGAACAACGTCAGGAACTTCATCGCCAACGAGCTGTCCCAGACAGGCACGCAGGTAATAAGCAACTCCATCGACAAGGACTCCATGACGCTCAACATCGTGGCAGTGGGAAAGGAGATAACCCTGAGGAAGCAAGCCGAAGCAAACAGTCAGATGAAGAAATATGGTATGGCAGACTACAAGCTGAACGTGATACAAGGCGAGCAGTCTGACAGCCTGCTGTATCTCAACAGACAAATATCGCAGATAAAGACAAGCCGCGAGAACGAGCAAAACAAGATACTCGAACTGACTACAAGGGCGAATGCCCTCAGCAGCGCATTGTCAGACTACACAAGATACGACAACCTCACCGCCGAGCTTCGCAGTGAGCTTACCGCCATTTTCCCACAAGTGAGCACCATCAGCCTCTCGAAAGTCACACAGTCGCAGCGCGACACCACTGCCATGAAACAATTCGTCGCCGCCATAGTCACCACCGACTCCAAGAAGCGCCTCACCCTCCAAGACAAGCAACGCCTCACCCAATGGCTGAAAGCCCGCACCAAAGCCGACTCCCTTGCGGTGTATCAGGTGGATAATCAGTAAGGCATCGGAGGACTATTACATAAGCTATACAGAAAACTCATCTTTCCCCTATATATAATAAGGTGTAATGAAAACTTAGAGGGCGGGAGATGAGTTTCCTTAATTTCTTTAGTTAATTTTACACAAAAATAAGGGTTGGGTGTAGGGGAATCGGAGAATTTAAGCTATCTTTGCATTGGTAAAGTGCCAAAAGGCGTTATTGGAAACGTTTTATTGAGTACTGCAAAGTCGAAAACATCTCTTATATTACAGACACATAGAATTATTTATTTTGATGATTAAAAAGCAAATTGCAAGAATGGCAGCCGTAGTCTGCCTGCTATTTTCCGCCCTCACGAGCGTGGAGGCGCAGAACACTACGTCGTCGGTTGTGGGAACAACGTCTGACGGCGATGACATTTTGATTGGAGCCGTGGTGAGGCTCACACATGTGGAGTCGGGAACAACCTATTCCACAATCACTAACACAAAGGGAATGTACCGATTTGACGGACTGATGCCCGGAGGACCATACAAGATGGAGGTGAGCTATGTGGGGCACAACAAGTCTGTCGTCAACATCAAGCGTCTCAGTCTCGGCGAGGTGTATTCATGCAACGTAAGGCTCACAAGCGGAAACGAATTGAACGAGGTGGTGGTGACAGGAACGGCAAACATCAGAAAGACAGGATCTTCGGAAAACTACTCGGCTGAGGACATTGACAACCAACCTACGGTAAACCGCACACTTCAGGACATTCTCAATCTCTCACCTTATTATATTGGCAACGCAGCATTCGGCGGACGCGACGCGGGAATGAACAACTACAGCATCGACGGAGCAAACTTCAACGCCAATATGGGACTCGACCGTGAGGTGATGCCGGGAGCAGGAACTCCGTTCGCTCTTGAGGCACTGGAGGACATTCAGGTCGTGACCTCGGCTTTCGACGTGAAGAACAGCAACTTCATGGGAGCGAGCATCAACGCCGTGACAAAGAAGGGAACAAACACCTTCCGCGGCTCTGCCTACCATTTCTATAAGGACGAGTCGCTCCGTGGAAACAAGGTGGATGGCGAGGAACTGGGCGACCGACCAAACATCAAGCGCACCATCTACGGCTTGACCCTCGGCGGACCAATCGTAAAGGACAAGCTTTTCTTCTTCGTCAGCGCGGAGCTGGAGAACACTCCGTTGGAGCTGCACACATGGAAATGCTCGCAGAACGGAGTGGAGAACGGCAAGAACTTCATATCGCGTGTGACGGAGAGCGACATGCAGAAGTTTGCCTCCGACCTTCAGTCGATGTATGGTTGGAATCCCGGCTCATACAACGACTTCACAGGCGACAACAAATTCTTCCGACTGATGGCACGCGTGGATTGGAACATAGCGAAGAACCACACTTTCACCATGCGCTACAACCAGACCAACGGCAAGAAGGACAATGCCTTCAGCAGTCCGGGAATGGGAATGGGCGACGGACGCGTAAGCATCTATTCGATGGTGTTCGACGGCTCAAACTGGCGTAAGGTGGATAACGTATATTCGCTCACCGGAGAGCTAAACAGCCGCTTCGGCAACAACATTACCAACAAGCTGCGTGGCAGCTTTACTTTCAATGACGCAAACAACCGCGAGTGCGACGCAGCTTTCCCAAACATCGAGATAATGAAAACCTACGACGGCGACGGAAAGAACCATGCCTACATGTCGGCTGGCTACGACCCACACGCTTGGCTCAACGGAATAAACGAGAAGAGCTGGAACATTACCGACGACCTCAACATCTCGCTCGGCAACCACTATCTTACAATTGGTGCAGGCTTTGAATCGACAAAAGCCTCAAACTGCTATATGAAATATGGAGCTGGCTACTACCGCTATGCCTCCTACGACGACTTCCTGCAGAAAAAGGCTCCCGTGGCGTTCGCCATGTGCTGGTCGCTCACTGGCGAGGACCGTGCGCTCTCTGACGTGACCTACAACCGCCTCTCTGCCTACGCACAGGACGAGTGGCAGGCAACCGACCGCCTGCGTCTGCTCTATGGCGTGCGTATGGACATGCCGATGTACACCAACCACCGCTATGAGAACCCATCGGTGGCAGAGCTTGACTTCAACGGCAAGAAGCTGAACACCGGCGAGTGGCCTGGCAACGTGATGCTCCTATCGCCACGCGTAGGCTTCAACTACGACGTGACCAAGGACGGCGACCTGCGCTTCCGTGGTGGAACGGGAATTTTTACCGGACGCTTCCCGCTCATCTTCCTCAGCAAGATGCAGGAAGGCTCGGGAATGTTGCAGACCTCGGTGCAGATAACCAATGCCGCCAATCCGCTGCTGCAATATCTCGCCGGCGGAGTGCGCACACCGCAGCAAGTGCTGAGCGAGGTGGTGCCAACACTTCCAGAGGAACAGAAAAAGCTCTTCCCCACAACCCCGGGAGCGGTGAGCAACATCATAGCAATAGACAAGGACTTCAAGATGCCGCAGGTGTGGAAGACCACATTGGCACTCGACTACAAGCTGCCTCTCGGTTTCGACAACCTGCTCACCTTGGAGGGAACATACTCGAAGGACATAAACGCCATAACCGCCTACGATGCAAACATCGACATGGACAAGGCAACGGCAAAGCAGTTTGCCGGACCGGACAACCGCTACTTCTACCCTGGCAACCAGGAGAAGCGCATACACAAGGACAATGGCTATGCCTACGAGATGACAAACACGAGCAAGGGCTACTCTGCCAACGTGATGGCGCAGCTGAAGATGACGCCTGTGAAAGACCTCGACCTCATGCTTGCCTACACATGGACAGCATCGAAGACGATGAACAGCCTGCAGAGCAACCAAGTGGAGAACGCAATGTCGAACTTGCCGACAGTGAACGGAATAAACTTCCAAGAGACGCAGAACGCACGCTACATCTACACTCCGCACCGAATAATAGCCTCAGCATCGTACAAGATAAGCTACGTTGACGACCACGCCTCGACACGCATCTCGTTGTTCTATCAGGGCCGCCGCAACGGCTCCTACAGCTACACCTACAACGGCGACCTCAACAACGACGGCATTGCAAACGACCTGCTCTACATACCGGCATCGAAGGATGAGATGAACTTCATGGAGTACAAGGTGGGAGAGACGACCTACACCGTGGATCAGCAGAAGAACGCATTCTGGGACTTCATCAACCAAGACCCATACCTTAGCAAGCACAAGGGCGAGTATGCCCGTGCCTTCAGCGCGTTCAACCCTTGGTACAACACCATCGACCTTCGACTCACGCAGGAACTGAAGCTGAAAGTGGGCAAGCAGGTGAACCGCCTGCAGCTGAACTTCGACATACTGAACTTCGGCAACCTACTCAACAGCAAGTGGGGCTGCTCGAAATATGTCACCTCGGCTGCCTTCAAGCCGCTCGTGGTAGATGCAAAGAACCGGGTCGATGCCAACAACCAACCCATCTACAAGCTCGCCAACTACAAGGATGCCGACGGAAACGTGAAGCTCGTTGACCACACGTTCGACGTGACCCGCAACTCCAACAACTGCTGGCGAATGCAGATTGGGGTAAAGTATATATTTAATTGATGTCAAGAAGAAAGAGAAATATCCTGCTCACCGTTGCAGTAGCCGTGGCTTTCGGAGCTACGGCTTTCTGGCTTTCCTTCGGGCGAAGCTCCGAGGGTAGGAAAAAAGTGCTCGTGGTCTTTTCGGACAGGAAGGAACGCTACTCTTTCACCGACTACGAGGCAGCCATTTCGAGAGCCTTCGAGCGGAAGAGACTTGAGACCGACTTCCGCTTCACCTATCTCGACTGCGACAAATACCAGGACGAGGAGGAGAAGCGGACGGCACGACACATGGTGGAGAGCGAGACGCGGAAGCAACACTACGACCTCATAGTCACCATAGGCGACCAAGCGACCTACTCCATCATGGCAAGCGGAACCCGCGTGCTCGACACCATCCCGATGGTGTTCGGCGGTGTGATGTTCCCCAACTGGAAACTCATTTCCGAGCACAGGAACGTGACGGGAGTGAGCGACTCCATCGACGTGGTGGAGAACATAAAGCTCGCCACGCTCTTCTCCGGACAGGCAAACACTTTCACCCTGCTCGACAGCACTTTCCTCGACCGCAAGTCGGCACGGCTGATAAACGAGCAACTGAGGGGAAGGACTGACATAGTGAACAACCTCGACTGGCACTGTAGCGTGAAAGAACTGCTCGACCGCGGCAAGGACAAATACTCCATCACGCCGCTCTCGCTGCGCTATCTCGCCACAAACACGAAAGTGACGGAGCCACTTAGCCCACGCGGGGCTAACAACCTGCAGACAATACTGCGCCGATTCATGCACCTGACCTACGTGCAGGTGAACTATGCGCCAATATCGACGCGCATAATCCGCTTCAACAGCAAGCGCCCGAAGGTGACAGCAATCTGCATGGACTTCGGAGCTGTGGATAACGATTATATTACGGGATATTTCTCGTCGCCCGACGACATTGCCGACGGCATTGCGGGATGCTGTGAAAAAATATTGAATGGCACCGCGCCGTCGAGCATAAGGATAGTGCCGTCGGAGAAGCACTACTATGTGGACTGGCACGTGATGGAACGCTACAATTTCACCACCAACGACATTCCCGAGGGCTTCAGGACAATAAACCTCACTTGGGCAGAGCACTACCGCAAGGCTTACCACACGCTGGTGGCATCGTTCGTAATCGGATTGCTCATCGTGGTGATGATCCTCTCGCGGATGTTCTGGAAGGAGCGCAAGCAGAAGAAGGCTGCATGGAAACAGCATGAGCACGACAACGTGGTGATAAGGATGGCGGTGCAGAACAACAACGCCTTTGTTTGGGAACGGACAGGAACGACGATGCACTTCGACAAAACCTTCTGGCACAGGATGGGCTTGAGGCAAAGATCACTGGAGCTGGACGAATACACCTCGATGATGACTGCTGAGAGCCGCGAGGAATATATGGACCTCGTTGACCAGGTGAGCACCGGAGGAAGCTGCGTGAAGGAGATTCAGGCAGATTTCTCGGGCAAGGGAGTCTATCACTGGTACAAGGTGCAGAGCCAGGGCGTGGTGGACGAGAACGGCGACTTCGTGCGTGCATACGGACTGCTGACCAACATCGACGACTTCAAGGACCGCGAGCGCGAGCTGAACGAGGCCCGTCGAATGGCTGAGGAGGCAACGCTGAAGGAGTCGTTCCTCGCCAATATGAGCCACGAGATACGCACTCCGCTCAATGCCATCGTGGGCTTCTCAAACCTGCTGCTGCAGCCCGACGCCGACTTCACCGACGAGGACAAGCAGCTCTTCGCCGAGACAATTAACACCAACAACGACCTGCTGCTGAAACTCATCAACGACATTCTCGACCTCTCGCGCGTGGAGTCAGGACAGATGGACTTCATCTTCGCCGACTTCTCCGTGCGTGGCATAGTGGAGAAGGTATATACCACCTTCACCGTGCAGATGCCGAAGCACCTCATGTTCCGCATTGAGCAACCGGAGGGCAACGTGCGGATAAACGTCGATGAGAGCCGCCTGCGCCAGGTGATCTCCAATTTCCTGACCAATGCGGGCAAGTTCACGCCCGAAGGCTCAGTCACGCTCGGCTGGACGCTGCACGAGGACACAGGTCAGGTGGAAATCTACGTCGAGGACACGGGCATAGGCCTGTCGGAGGAAGACCGCACCATGGTGTTCAGCCGCTTCTACAAGAAAAACGAGTTCAAGCAGGGCACGGGTCTCGGACTCGCCATCTGCAAGGCAATAGTCATAAGAATGGGAGGAAAAATAAAAGTCAAATCAGAACTTGGCAAGGGCAGCCGGTTCTCAGTATTCTTCAA
>CAMAGM010000105.1 GCA_945833995.1 uncultured Prevotella sp. | reverse complement strand
ACCTAAAAATAACTAACCTAAAAACAAACGTATGAAAACCTGAATACTTCTCTTTTTTATTATCTCTGCCAACTTGTTGCCTCGTCAACTTTGATGATGCAAAGGTAGTGCAAAAACATGGGGAAAACAAGAGATTTCTCCTAATCGAGGGGTGGGGAAGCCCTAATGCTGATAGGGAAATCCCTCTGCCTAATTATTGCACACCAAGGTTGATTTGTGCAAGAAACAAGCAATTTGTTGTTAACAAAGATTAATTAGAAGGTAAAATGAATGGAAGTATAGAACAATATTAGTAATTTTGCGGCTAATTTAGAATAATTTATATTAATGAAGAAGATTAAAACAAGCTGTCTCGCCATGGCTTTGGCAGCAGCGCAAACAGTAATGGCTGGTGGTCTGTTGACCAACACGAATCAGAACATCTCATTCCTCCGCAACCCTGCACGCGATGCCGCGATAGGCATTGATGGCGTGTATAGCAATCCTGCGGGTGTGATTTTCCTGGGCGATGGTTTCCATCTCTCGCTCAACATTCAGAACGCCCACCAAACGCGTACGGTTTCCTCATGGTCGGAACTATACAAGCTTGGCATGAGTAACAACGGCAGCAATTTCAAGGAGTTTGAGGGAGAGGCCGACGCGCCAATAATTCCTTCCATTCAGGCAGCATACAACAAGGGAAACTGGAGCTACCAGTTTGGATTTGCCGTCACAGGCGGTGGCGGCAAGTGTACGTTTGACTACGGAATACCAACTTTCGAGTCGTCGATAGCATTGATTGCCAGTCAGTTGGGCGCTTTCGGAGCTAAAGGCTACGATATGAATGCCTTTATGGAGGGTCGCCAGTATTACTATGGTTTTACTGCTGGCGCAGCATATAAGCTGAACGAGCACCTCTCGGTGTATGGAGGCTTGCGACTGCTCTACGGCAGTGCCTCATATAAGGCAAAGGTGAGCGACATAAAGGTGAATACGGACAATGGGGCAGTGCCTTTCGACAAGTTCCTCGATGGCGCCAACCAGACCGTTGAGGGCGGTTTGGCAAAAATTGCTGAAAACCTTCCATTGGTGGCTGGCGGCATACAGCAAGTGCAACAGGGAATAGCGCAGTATGAGGCAGCGGGAATGCCAGTGCCCAACGAGCTGACACAAAAGCTTGCCGAGCTGCAGGCAACACAGCAGCAACTGCTTGCCACACAGGAGACACTGAAGAAGGCAGAGGGAAGCCTCAACGCACTTGAGCCTTACCGCGACGGAGTGAGCCTGATGTGCGACCAGACGGCTTGGGGCGTGGCACCAATCATTGGCATCGACTACAAGACGGGAAAGTTCAATTTCGCGGCAAAATATGAGTTCAAGACACGCATGAGAATGAAGAACAAATCGACCGTGAAGGAAGCGAGCCTCATCTCGGCAGTGAACAAGTTCAAGGATGGCGAGAAGGTGGCTGAGGACTCTCCCGCACTGCTCACCGTGGGAGCTCAGTATGAGATCCTGCCCTCGCTGAGGGTGATGGCTGGCTGGCACCACTATTTCGACGTTGACACGAAGCAATACACCAAGGAGATGCTTGGCGACAGCAATGAATATCTCTTTGGTGCTGAATATGACATCTGCAAGAAGCTACAGATTAGTGCCGGTATGCAGCGCACTGCCTACGACTTCAAGGATGCTGGCATGAACGACCTCTCGTTCAACGTCAGCTCTTATTCCTACGGTCTTGGCATTGGCTACAACGTGAACGACAAGGTGAAGATAAACGCCGCATGGTTCCAAACCCTCTACGACGACTACAACAAGGCAACAGATGCCATGGGCGTGAAAAACTCCTTCACCCGCACGAATCGTGTGATTGGCGTGGGAGTGGATTTGAAATTTTGAGGAGTGAGTTTTTGAGGAGTGAGGAGAGAGGAGTGAGGAGTGAGAATAGTGAGAGCCAGGAAACTGCGCAGTTCAGTAATCTCACTCCTCACTCCTCACTCCTCACTCCACATTCTTCCCACTCACCGCATACTCCGCAAATATCTTTGCGGCAGTGACTACCATATTTACGCACGGTCGGGTCTTGTAGTACTCTGCCGTGCGTTCTGATGCTTCATAGCTTAGTGGGGCTCCTTTGCGCAGGTTGAGCAGTTCGGCACAGATGAGGGATTGGTGCTCTTGTTTGAATTTTTCGCATAGCTGCTGCACTACCTTGTAGTTTGCAGACTTACCCTCACGGTCGTCGGCATCGGCTGAGCCGCAGTCCATTCCCGCAAGTATTGCCATGCCTGCCACGGCACCGCAAGTCATGCGCAGACGTCCCATTCCGCCGCCCATTCCGGCACTTAGCTTCAGCGCCTGTTCCTCGGTGTAGCCATACAAGTCGGCAAATGCCGCTACGACAGATTGTGAGCAGTTGTAGCCCTTGACGAACAGTTCCTCTGCTCTTCTAATACGTTGTTCCTTGTCAATTTTCATATTCAACCCTTTATTGATTATTAAGAGTCAGATATACGCAGATTATGCGCAGCCCTTTTTTAATTTTTAATTTTTAATTTCTCCATCAGTTCCTCCATTCCTGCTGACGCACCTTTGGCAATGTAGGTTATGTTGCCGTATGCCGTTACGGGCTTTGGGTCGATGAGGTAGATGGGGATGTTGGGTTTTGTATATCTCACGAGTCCTGCGGCGGGATAGACGTTGAGCGACGTTCCTATGATGATCAGGATGTCAGCTTCCTGCACTGCCTCGGCAGCAACGGAAATCATTGGCACAGCCTCGCCGAAGAAAACAATGAACGGACGCAAGAGCGAGCCGTCGCCAGCCTTCTCGCCGGGAGCTACCTCGTAGTGGTCGGCAGTGAACTTCACATGATAGCGGGTGTCGTCAGGGTCGATGCTTGAGCAAGCCTTCATCAGCTCGCCATGCAGATGGACCACCTTCGACGAGCCAGCCTTCTCATGCAGGTCATCGACGTTTTGTGTTACCACCGTGACATCGTAGAACTTCTCCAACTCAGCCACCAACTCATGTCCGCGGCATGGTTTCTTGTCGAGGAACTTGCCACGCAGCATGTTGTAGAAATTGTTTACGAAGACGGGGTCGGCAAGCCATCCCTCGTGCGAAGCGACCTGCTGCACAGGATATTTCTCCCACAACCCGTCGGCATCGCGAAACGTTGAGAGACCACTCTCTGCCGACATTCCAGCACCAGTTAATACCACAATTTTCTTCATAATGCAATGAATTTAATATAAGTAAATCAAGATTTCGTCTTAAGAATGCACAAAAATAGTAATTTTTCTCGAAATAACAATAGAAAATCAAAGAAAAGTGTTACCTTTGCACGTTTTTAAGACGTAACACATTATTTAAAAAGAAGAAAAAATGGACAAATTGAGCTATGCTTTAGGCTTGGGCATCGGTCGCCAACTGGCACAAATGGGTGCAAGCAACCTTAGTATTGAGGACTTCGCAGACGCCATCAAGGACGTCATCGCAGGCAACGACTTGAAGATGACAAACCACGAGGCACAGACCATCGTGCAAGACTATTTTGCGAAACAGGAACAAAGGATACAGGCAGAGATGGCAGAGAAGGGCAAGGCTGCCAAGGAGGCTGGTGAGAAGTATCTTGCCGAGAACGCCAAGAAAGAGGGTGTAGTAACCACAAAGAGCGGTCTGCAGTATCAGGTGCTGAAGGAAGGCAACGGCCGTAAGCCAAAAGCCACCGACAGCGTGAAGTGCCACTATGAGGGTTTCCTAATCGACGGAACACTCTTCGACAGCAGCGTACAGCGCGGCGAGCCTGCGACATTTGGCTTGCAGCAGGTGATAGCAGGTTGGACTGAGGGCTTGCAGCTGATGCAGGAAGGCGCGAAATTCCGCTTCTTCATTCCTTACATGTTGGGCTACGGCGAGAGCGGCGCAGGACAGACCATACCGCCATTCTCAACCCTGATTTTCGACGTTGAGCTGATTGAAGTGAAGTAAGTTTTCAGTTGACGAGTTGACAAGTGAGAAATGACAAATGACGAGTGACTAATGAGAAGTTACGGGTTATTTGTTTTAAGATTATATCGACATTAAATAAACAAAAAATAAAAATGAAAAAATTGACATTCTTTGCCGCTTTGGCGGTAGCCGCAATGACAATCACCTCTTGCGGCAATTCAACTCCTAAGGCAAGCCTTAAGAGTGATGTGGACACAATGAGCTACGCCATCGGTATGGCTCAGACCCAGGGTCTGAAGGAATATCTCGTAGGCCGCATGGGCGTTGACACAACTTACATGAGAGAGTTCATCAAGGGTCTAAATGAGGGCGCAAACGCTGGCGACGACAAGAAGAAGGCTGCCTACTATGCTGGTATCCAGATTGGTCAGCAGATCAGCAACCAGATGGTGATGGGCATCAACCACGAGGTGTTCGGCGACGACTCTACAAAGACCATCTCGCTGAAGAACTTCATGGCAGGCTTCATCTCTGGCGTTACAGGCAAGAAGGGCCTCATGACTATAGAGGAGGCTGGTGCTACGGCACAGCTCAAGATGCAGCAGATCAAGGCTAAGACAATGGAGGCAAAATATGGCGACAACAAGAAGAAGGGTGAGGACTTCCTCGCTGCCAACAAGAAGAAGGATGGCGTGAAGACTCTGCCAAGCGGCGTACAGTACAAGGTAATCAAGGAAGGCACTGGCGCTATCCCAGCCGACACATCTATGGTTTCTTGCCACTACGAGGGCCGCACAATCGACGGCAACGTGTTTGACAGCTCTTACAAGCGCAACCAGCCTCTGAAGCTGCGCTGCAACCAGACCATCAAGGGTTGGACAGACGCTATGGTACACATGCCTGTTGGCTCTACATGGGAAGTATATATCCCACAGGAACTGGCTTATGGCGAGCGTGAGCAGGGCGAGATCAAGCCTTTCTCTGTGCTGATCTTCAAGATTGAGCTTCTTGGTATTGAGAAATAATTGTTTAGTTGACGAGTTGACAAGTTGACGAGTTGACAAGTTGTTTGTTTGGTTGACAAGTTGACAGGTTGACGGATTAAGACAATCATTAATGAAGAGAAATAAGGTAATAATTGCACTCGCCATAGTCGTGGCGAGTGCTTTTTCGATTGAGGAGGGCTTCGCTGCAAAGAAGAAGGAGAAGACACAGAAGAAGCCAGAGAAGAGCGTTGTGGAACTAAGCTCGCAGAGCGACACCCTCAGCTATGTTGCGGGAATGAGCATGACACAGGGCCTCGTTGACTTCCTACAGCACTCGCTTAAGGTAGATACCGCCTACATGGCAGACTTCATCAGCGGAGTGGAGAAAGCAATAGAGTCCGGCGACGACCCACAGTTCAAGGCCTACATGGCTGGTATGGAGATTGCCAAGCAACTGAAGGAGAAGATGCTCCCAGGAATGGCACGCGAGCTACAGGACTCACCAGACTCACTGGTGGAGGAGCTTGCCTATAGGGGATTCATCGACGCACTGCAGGGCGACACCACCTATTATAATATAGATAACGCGTCGCTGCTGTTCAAGGACCTCATGAGTGAGGCAAAGGAAGCAAAGACAGAGAAACTCTACGGCGAGAACCGTCGCGCAGGCGAGCAGTTTCTTGCCGAGAACGCCAAGAAGGAAGGCGTGGTGACAACCGAGAGCGGACTTCAGTATAAGGTGCTCGTCGAGGGCAAGGGAGAGAAGCCACAGGCCTCCGACCGCGTGAAGGTGAACTACGAGGGTCGGCTTGTTGACGGAACGGTGTTCGACTCCTCGGCAAAACATGGCGACAAACCTCTTGAGTTCAGGGCAAACCAAGTGATAAAAGGCTGGACAGAGGCACTCACGCTGATGCCAGTAGGCAGCAAGTGGGAGCTATACATTCCCTACGACCTCGCCTACGGAGAGCGCGACTCAGGCAAGATAAAGCCTTACAGTGCGCTAGTTTTTACCGTAGAACTTGTGGAAATAGTGAAAAAATAGCCATTTTGTAAATTTTTGCAGTTTTTTCTTGACTATATCGATAAAAAGTCGTACTTTTGCTGACAATTTGCGAAACAAGCGGTGCGAAAACCGCTTTTTGCTAAACTATCAACAAAAAAATCGAAGGATATAAAATGGAAAAGATTGACAATCTCGACAAAAAGATACTTAGTATCCTGTCGAAAAATGCCAGAATCCCATTCAAGGATGTGGCTGCAGAGTGTAACGTGTCGAGAGCTGCCATACACCAGCGCGTGCAGCATCTCATAGACGGAAATGTCATCATGGGCAGTGGATTCTACGTAAACCCGAAGTCATTGGGCTATTCCACATGCACCTACGTTGGCATAACACTCGAGCGAGGCAACATGTACAAGAATGTTGTCGAGAGACTTCAGCACATTCCTGAAATAATTGAGTGCCACTTCACCACTGGTCCCTATACAATGCTCGTGAAACTCTACGCCAGAGACAACGAGCAGCTCATGGACCTTCTGAACGGACAGCTTCAGGACATTCCTGGAGTGGTTGCCACCGAGACACTCATTTCGCTCGAACAAAGCATAAAGAGAGAGATTGCCGTGAAAGTTGACGACTGACTATGAGCGACAAATACAATTGGCAACAGACACTCGACAATGCGTATGACCGATTTCCGGTTGCCAAGAGGCGACCGGTAATCGGCATCACCGCCAACTATGCCGAAGGCGAGGAACGGCTCAGCCGATTCTACTACAAGTCGGTGGAGAAAGCCGGCGGAGTGCCATTGGTTATTCCTCCTTCAGCCGACACGGATACCATCATCAACACACTCGACCACATCGACGGACTGCTGCTAAGCGGCGGTGCTGACTTCAACCCACTTTATTGCGGCGAACAGCCCTCACCACGACTGCACTCGATAAACAGCGAGCGCGACCTGCCGGAGCTGCTCATCACCCGACTTGCCTACAACCGACAGATGCCCATACTCGGCATTTGCCGTGGCATACAGACGTTGGCAATGGCTCTCGGTGGACGAGTGGAGCAAGACATCACCACTCGCGAGGGCATAGTCAAGCACAGTCAGGATGCCGACCGCAGCGAGGCTACGCACAGCGTGGATATTGTCCCAGAGTCGGTGCTGCATGGCGTTTTTGGCAGCAACGTCCTCTACGTCAACTCCTTCCACCATCAGGCAGTGGCAGAGCCAGGAAAGAGGTTCCATGTCACGGCACGCTCGGCAGACGGCATAGTGGAGGCAATGGAAAGCAGCGAGTATAAGCCCATCGTAGGTGTGCAGTGGCATCCTGAGTGTATGGAAGAGGGAGAGCCTCTGTTCCGCTGGCTTGTGGGGCAGGCGTCGCTCTACGACGATACACGCCGCCTTCACCACCGCATCCTTACGCTCGACACCCATTGCGACACGCCGATGCTTTTCCCACAGGGAATACGCTTCGACCGCCGCGACAAGACTGCCCTCGTTGACCTCCACAAGATGACCGAAGGCAGGCTCGACGCAACAATCATGGTTGCTTATCTGCCACAACCCAAGGATGGCGAGACCTTCCAGTCGATAGTGCGCAAGTCATACCCTTCGGCAACAGACCTCAAGGAAGCCACGCCAAAGGGCTATGCCGACATGATTTTCGACAGGATAGAGGCAATAGTTGAGGCAAACAGGAACTATCTCAGTATAGCCCGCTCGCCAGAGGAACTTTATGTCAACAAGCACGAGGGCCGAAAGTCGATAATGCTTGGAATAGAGAACGGTCTTGCCCTTGAGGGCGACATTGCCAACGTGGAGTATTTTGCCCGACGCGGAATAGTGTATATCACGCTCTGCCACAACGGCGACAACGACGTCTGCGACAGTGCCAAGGGCTGCCACACCCACAATGGTGTAAGCCCATTTGGCGAGAAGGTTATAGCGGAGATGAACCGCCTCGGCATCATGGTCGATATGAGCCACGCCGGCGAGAAGAGTTTCTACGATGCCCTTGCCATAAGCTCCAAACCGATAGTTTGCAGCCACAGCAGCGCACGCTCGCTCTGCGACCATCCCCGCAACCTCACCGATGACCAGATGAGGCAGTTGGCACTGAAAGGCGGTGTGGCACAAATCACCCTCTATCCAGGTTTCCTGCGCAAGGAGGGCGAAGCCACCATAATGGATGCTATCCAGCATCTCGACCATGCCATCAGCATAATGGGAATAGAGCATGTGGGACTGGGAACGGATTTCGACGGCGACGGCGGAGTGCCAGGCATAGCCGATGCGTCGGAGATAATGAACTTCACAAGAACGCTCCTCTCCCGACGCTTTAGTGCCGACGACATCCAGCGCATCATGGGAGGAAACTTCCTGAGGGTGATGAGGGAAATAATGGAAATTAGAAATGAGAAAATATGAGTGAGGAGTGAAAAGTGAAGAGTGAAGAGTTTTGATTACCTTCAAGACCTTGCACTCTGCGCACTTCAGTAATCATAACTCATCACTCACCACTCATCACTTTTCACTCATCACTCTCATAACTCTTAATTCTTAATTTAAAACTTATGCGTTACATAATATTTTATTTGTTTGCCACACTGCTTTTGTCATGTGGCAACTCTAAGACAGCAACGCACGTGAACGACGAGGCGGCTGTGGCTGTTGGCCCAGAGTTCTCTGCCGACAGCGCCTACGCCTATTGCAAGGCACAGTGCGATTTCGGGCCCAGGACGATGAACAGCGAGGCACACGAGCGTTGCGGAGAATGGATTGTGGCAAAGTTCAGGCAGTTTGGTCTTGCTGTGGTGGAACAGAAAGCCACATTGAAAGGCTACGACGGAACGCCACTAAAAGCCACAAACATAATAGCTTCTTACACCCCGAAACAAAGTACAGAGGGACTTCCGCGCATTCTCGTCTGCGCCCACTGGGACTCACGCCCCTGGGCAGACAACGACCCCGACAGTGCCAACTGGCGCAAGCCCGTTGTGGCAGCCAACGATGGGGCATCGGGAGTGGCTGTGATTCTTGAGCTCGCACGCCTTGTGTCACAGGCTGACAGCCTTGCGGTAGGCATCGACTTCGTGTGCTTCGACGCTGAGGACTGGGGAGTTCCGCAATGGAGCGACGCCAACGACTCTGGCGACTCTTGGGCACTTGGCGCACAGCACTGGGCTGCCAACCCACACGTTAAGGACTACTCGGCACGCTTCGGAGTGCTCCTCGACATGGTGGGCGGCTCTGGCGCTAAGTTCTTCCGCGAGGGAATGTCGCTACACTATGCCCCGGAGATTGTCGAGAAAGTGTGGAATGCAGCACGCGTAGTTGGCTACTCGTCGCTGTTCCCCAACAGTCAGGGAGGCATGGTTACCGACGACCATATTCCAGTGAACGACAAGCTCGGCATTCCCACCATCGACGTGATTCCCTACTACGAGTCATGTCCCCAAAGCTCCTTCGGTCCCACATGGCACACCGTTGGCGACACTATGGAGAACATCGACCCCAACACGCTTAAGGCAGTGGGACAGACCATGGTACAGGTGTTGTTCAGCGAGAAATAGACCAATGGCTTACGCAAACGTTTACGGCTATTTTTTGCATAAAAGTATATGAAAGTTCAGTTTTTAGTCGTACCTTTGCACTCGAAAAACAGACTATCCTACATAAGAAACGATCCGTAGGCAAAATGTCGTGATGACATTCGGTTCATTCATAATTGAAAAATTAGTGTTACAGTAATTGGTTACAAGGTAGAAGCCGGTGGTTGTAGAATCCTACAACTGACCGGCTTCGACCATTAGTACCACGCGCTCCGTAAGGCGGTCAACGCCCTCTGGGTCATATCCTTTCTTCAAACTCGCACCGAAGCACCAGGCGAAAGCCTGCCAGAAGCCTGCCCTCACTGGACCGAGCACTGCCTTCACTATGTCGTAGGTGGATGAGTCACACTCGCGATATACAAGTTTTATCAGCAACTTTCCCTGTGAGTAGGTCAGTTTCTTCATCTTCGGCTTGTAGTCCCTAACTATGCACTTCTCAACGAGTTTCAGATGCTCGTCGCGCGCCTTTTTGTTTGGCAAAGTCTCCAAATACTCGTAGGTCTCCACAATGATCTGGTTTGCCTCCTTTGCTATCGGCAACACTTTCTTCACGTTGCGCACAAGCCTAAGATAGGCGTTCTGCTTCTGCTTGCTGTCGAACGAAAGCTGTGGATAGACATACACGTTGCTCATCTCCATATATGGTATGCTGTCGCCCTTGTCAATCACCTTCGACACCTTCACCGTAGGCACAAACGAGGGGTCGTCGAGCCCAACAACCTCCTCGTCGTCAGTGGTCTCGACATTCTGCGCCATAGTTGCCGTGAAACAGAGCAACAGCGCGAACAATATGGTCCATTTCCTCATATCTTGCGCAAAATTACTTATAAAAAACGAAACAACGCAATTTCTCATAAATATTTAACGCATTTTATTTTCGATAAAGATTCGTAGAGCCAGATTTATCGACCGCAATTGAGCGAAGTGTCTTGTACTGAAATTTCAGTACAAGACATATTGGAGCGCAAAAATCCTCCAATTTTATAACTTGGAATGTGTGTATGGTTTTAAAAACAAACTGTTATACTGTTATACTGTTAGTGGCGGAGTTATAACAGTATAACAGTATACACTACTGTCCCGTTAAAGTGGACTAATCGCTCTTTGAATTACTTGAATTATAG
>CAMAGM010000104.1 GCA_945833995.1 uncultured Prevotella sp. | reverse complement strand
GTATATTACATATAACCTACAAATAAAAACATTAAGAGTAACCGCGGTAACCGGAGTAACCCGTCTTTCCTTGGTATTACAAATATTTGCGGCTGCAAGGTGGCAGCTATTAGCCAAATGAAGTGCTTAGAGCAATTCGCGAATCTGCCCTAAGTGCAGATTCAGATGATTTATGTAGCCTCGAATCATTGCGTCGAGAGTCACTCGGCAGCCCTCGTAGTCAATCCAATAGTTGTCGAGCTTGGTGCTGTCGGCAGAACGGATGATGTGGCAGATGTGCTGGTTGTATAGTTTCAGCAGCATCACGAGCTGGTGCCAGTCCTCGTGCTGATAGTCCTGGAGTTCTATCCACAGGTCGTTGTCCTGGGTGTAGTCAGGGAAGACGAGCATTCCCATCTCGGTGTTGGGCATTGAGTGTCCGCAACGAGGGGCATACTGCAGGCGCACCATACGCTGATGGTTGTTGGAGGCAGAGTCGATGAGATGTCCCACGAGCATCTTCACCGTGCGGTTCTGACTGTTTCTCCTCACGCTCACCTGCTCTTCCGTAAGTGAGAGGAGCATCGGTATCTCGCGGTTCATGACCTCGTTGATACCGTCGATTACTTCTTGATAGTCCATAAAAAGAGGATAATATAGCACCTTAAATCACCACTGCCGTTCCACTTGCCGTCACCATCAGCATCGAGCCGTTGGCACCGAGAGCCTCATAGTCGAGGTCGATGCCGACGATGGCGTTGGCACCCATCATCTGTGCGCGCTCCTGCATCTCCCGCAAGGCGATGTCCTTTGCCTCGCGCAACACGCTCTCGTAGGAGCCGCTGCGGCCGCCAACGATGTCGCGTATGCCGGCGAAAAAGTCCTTCACGAAGTTGGCACCGATGATGGTCTCACCAGTCACCAAACCCTTATACTCTCTGATTGGATGTCCCTCAATGGTGGGAGTTGTCGTTGTTATCATGTTTCTTTTATTTAGTGTTGTTACTCTTTTTTCTCTTAATGTTTATTGCCACTATCAGCGCGTTGGCTGAGCAGATGCAAGCCATGGCAATGGGCAGCGGATGATGCTCATCCCTGTTGCCAAACATCGAGATGCAAAGGAAGGTTACTCCAATAACCAATAGAGTCGCTACGACTACAATCAATAATCTGTCTTTATTCATTATTATCGTTTTTTTTATTCGTTAGACGATGCTGTGCGGCAAAACACTACAAGTTTTGTTTCAAATTGCATGAATTGCGGGTGCAAAATTACTTCTTTTACAATCAAACAACAAAAATATGGGACAGAAAGCACAGAAATGTGACGAACGACACTGTTTTCTCACAAAAAAACTGTAACTTTGCCGACATTATGAAAACGACCATTATAAAAGAAAGACTTCAGAGCGCATTTATTGCCATACTTTTCATTGCAGTGTTCCTGCCCTTTGGACTAAACCATTTCGGATGGATGAGATGGGTGTTGCTGGGCGGCATAGGACTGATTATCGCCATCAGCGTGATGGTGAGCGAGTTTGTGGTGGAGAAAATCCTGCACATGCCCAACGACGTTTCCCGCGGCAGCCGCTACATAATCAGGCGCAACATTAGGTTTGAGTCGCTCAACATCTTGCTCACCCTAACTCTCATGTGCCTTTTCCTCGACCAGTTTGCCAACAACGACATTGTTGACAACCATCTCGGTTGGCGCACGCTCGGCAACGTGATAGCCGTAAACTGTTTCACCACCTTGGTGATACACGTCTATTGGCGAAGCGTGTATAAGAAACGCTATCTGATAAAGCAACTCGAAGAGGCGCAACTGCTGAACGGTATGTTGCAGGAGCGACAGCGCAAGGAGGCGCACCCAGAACCCGAGGCACAGTCTGAAAACCCGACCGACAATGGCGCGGTGCGCATCAGCGGCACTACCAAGGAGTCGCTTGAGGTGCAGCCGTCGGAGGTGGTTTATGCCACATCGGAGGGCAACTACGTCCGCATATATTATATCAAGGACGGAAGCCTGCAGAACATGCAGATACGCACGAGCATGAAGAACGTGGCAGACTTGCTCTGCCGCCAGTCGTACATAATGCAATGCCACCGTGCGTTTGTCGTCAACCTTCGCTATGTGGCGAGGGTTGACAGCCGCAACAGTGGCATCACACTTGTAATGCAGTATGGCACCGACTCCGTTTTTGTCTCGAAACAGTATGCTGCCGAAGTGAAGGAAAGGATAAAGAATCCTTTCTAAATTCTCTTAATCACTTCCTCTCCCGCACTCTTGCCCTTATACTTGCTCTTCACGGAGTTGAACGAATAGCGTAGGGAGAGGGAGACGCGGTGGAAACTGTAGTTGCCGCGACCTTGTCCGAACACGTCGCCCTGCTTCAATGTGTAGTTCCCGAGGTCTATCAGCGCATCCTGCCTTGCGGTATTGAAGATGTCGGCTACGGAGAGGCGGACAACGAGCGACTTGTCCTTGAGGAACGACTTCTGCACCGAGGCAGTGAGGTTCCAATAGGGCTCAAGCAGACGCACGTTGCGATAGTGTGCCTTGGTGTAGAACTGCGAGTTGAGCTCCAACTGCCAGTCGTGCTTCAGGCGGAAGGCATTGTCGCTATTGAAGATCAGCATCGGCTTTTCGTATGCCACATGGCGCTTCCCTGTGGCCTCGCGTGGGTCGTCGAGATCGAACGAGAGCCACTGCTTCTGCACGCCCACGGTGTTGCTCGTGGTCCACACGCCAATGGTGGGCGAGGCGTTGACGAAAGCGCAGAACACGTCTATTGGGCGGTCGAAGTTCACCATGCCAATGAGCACCACGCCATTGTCGTCGTAGGGCGATGTCCAGTCGTAGATGGCATCCTTTATGTGCAGATAGTTGACGCTGAAGGCAAGGAAGCGCCAGCGTCCGGAGAGGTCGAGAGTGTGGCGTATCTCGTTTTCCAACAGTGGATTTCCCGTCTGCAGGGTGTATTTGCTGCCGTAGTCAATCTCGCTACGCAGCTGATGGTAGGTTGGGCGCGTGGTCTTTATGCCATAGCTCAGTTGCAGCTGCATGAGTCCGAGGCGCGTGCCAAAGGACAGCGAGGGGAAGAAGTCGTCGTGGTTTCGCTTCACCGAGCGCGAGGGGTCGGTAAGGTCGTCAAAGTCGAAAGCCACATGCTCGTATCTCATTCCCAGTGTCAGCATGCCAGCCTTTGGTATCATCAGTCCATATTCCATGAATGCCGCATAGTTCTGCTCGCTCACCTTCGACAGGCGGTCGGAGATGTTTGCCACACCGCTGATACGATAGTCGTTGTCGCGACAGATGGTGGTCAGCTCGCCTCCCAACTTCAGCTTTCCGGTCCACAGAGGGTGCTCGGCAATGAGCCGTGCGGCGAAAAGGTGGCTCACGTTCTCGGTCATCGACTCAACGGTGCGCGCGCCCGACTCCGCCTGCTCATCCACATGGTCGTTGTTCTTGTCTTTCTGCGAATAGTAGTCCACGGTGGCGTCGATTCCCCATTTGCCTATCTTGCCGTTGTAGTAGGCATTCAGCAGAAGCGTGTTGGGGTTCTTGTAGTCGATGTTGCTCACAGAGTTGAGGTAGTCTTCCTTCACCCCGTTGCGCAGGATGTCCTCTTCCATGCGGAACCTGTAGTGGTTTTTCAGCCAAGTGCCTTTCTCTATCTTTATGCCCAAGGAATTGTCGTCGTCCATCTGCCAGTTCATGCCCGCGTTGAAAAACATGCGCGAAAAGGTTTGGTCGGCATGCGTGAAACCCGTCTGTGTGTGTGTCACGTCGGCTCCGTATGTTGTCTGCTCCAGCAGCGAGCGATGGTCGTCGAGATAGTCGTTCTGGAAAGTCATGCCTCCGAAGAAGTCGAAACCCTTGTTGCGGTAGTTGAGGTTGAGAGACGACGAGAGGTTGTTGTTGCCCGACCTCAGCGCCTGGTCATCGCTTGCGTCGAAGCGTCCGCTGAGTCCCTCACCCTGCTGTCGGCGGGTTTTTATCCTCACCACGGCATTCACCGAGGCATCGTAGGCAGCTCCGGGACTGTTGATTACCTCCACCTCGCGTATGTCGTGGCTCCTGAGTCGGGTCAGCTCCTCAGCATCCTGCACCTTGCGCCCATTAATATAATATATAGGTGTGCCCTTGCCAATGACCTGCAACTGTCCGCCCATGCGCATCATTCCCGGCACGCGTGCCAGCATGTCCTCTGCCGAGCCAGCCGACTCCAGCACCGTTCCCTGGATGCGTGTCACCATAGCGCCACCCCTCATCTTCGTTTTCGGGGCAACCGACTTCACGACCAACTCACCGAGGCTGAGGTTGTAGTCAACCGAATCGTTCCTCACTTCTGTCTGCTGTGCGGTGGCTGAAACGCAGAACGCCGCGCCAACAACTGTTGTCAAAAATACCTTTACTTTCATAATCATATCTGTTTTCTCTTGTTTTTTCTGCTGCAAAGTTACGACAGCTTTTCCTAACCTGCAATAGGCAGGGACACACGGCACCGAAAATGGGATATACAGCCTTCCATTCGTCCCTCGTCCCTACTTTTCGTCCCAAATGCTTGCAAATGTGGGATAAATGGAGTAAATTTGCAGCGAAAAAAACAAAGACAATGAACAAGACACTATCAAAACCACAACACATCCGCATAGTGCGCGAGAGCCTTTATGCAGGAGTTTTCGTCGTGCTGCTGCTGTGGCTCACGCTGCCATTCAACGTTGAGACCATACACGACGGCCGCCCGCTGTTCTTCTTCGCACAAGGCGCAATCACCATTGTAGTAAGCATCATCACAGGACTGTTCACCACCTACGTGCTGCACAAGCCGCTCGACCCTACCCTACCGCTGAAGACCATCCACCGCAACAGCGTGGTGATGTATCTCGTAAACATTCCCGTGCTCGCCTTCGTGCTGACCGTCTTTGGAGGATTCTTCTTCTGCAACAATAATCCCATCGAGCCTTGGTGGCACGGCGGAGAGCTGCACCTGACATACTATTCCGAATACATCTACTACGTCTCCGTCACCTGCATCTTCCTCTACATAGGCACCTACGTGCGCAACCGCAACTGGCATCTCAACTACCAGCTCGACGAGGTGAGGGCAATAAACGCACTGTTGGAGAAGCGCCAGGAGAAGATTGCCGAGAGCGAGGAGACACACGACGAGAAAGGCGGCGAGAACCTTTGCCACCTCGTGGGCAATGCCAACAACGCCACGTTCGAGGTGCTGCCATCGACGATAATCTACGTTGAGTCGATGGCGAACTATGCCGACATCTGCTACATGGACGGCGACAACCCCGCACACAAGACGCTGCGCATCACGCTGAAGCAGATTCGCGAGAAACTTGAGGGAATGGACTCCTTCGTTCAGTGCCACCGAGCCTTCATCGTAAACCTCAATTTCGTGGTGGCAATGTCGAACCGCAACACGGGCTATCAGCTACATCTCTTCGGCACCGACAAGTGCATACCCGTGTCGAGAACCAACACCGCCGCAGTGAAGGAGAAACTAAGCAGCTAACACACCTTTTATAATATATATATAGTATGAACATAGAATCCTTACGCGACTATTGTCTTTCGCTTCCAGCCACATCAGAGTATTTCCCTTTCGACGAGACCACACTCGCCTTTCGCGTGGCAGACAAGATTTTTGCCATGATTGACCTTGAGGACACAGAGTGGTTTGTGCTAAAGTGCGACCCCGACTATGCCCTCGAACTGCGCGACAGCCATCTGGAGATTGCCCCGGCATACCACATGAACAAGAAACACTGGAATCAGCTAAACCTCTTCGGCATGCTTCCCGACGAGCTGATACAGTCGCTCATCCGCCACAGCTACAATCTCGTGGCATCGAAACTGCCGAAAAAAGTCAGACAGGCACAACAGATAAAAATACCACTATAACACAAAAAACTTAAACCTGTATGGTTGGCTGCATGCCTAAGTGGGCTGAAGACCCACTTTCCCAACCGTACAGGTTTAAAAACTTCATCGCACGTTTTCTGTTACAATACCTTGTATTTCGCAAACTTTAGTAGGAGTTGTTTCGTTCCAGCATTCTCAAACTGCACCGTGGCCTTGGCATTCTCGCCGCTGCCCTCAACGGCAAGCACCTTGCCTATGCCAAAACGCTGGTGCTCTATTTGCTGACCAGGCTGCAATGGCGACGGGCCAAAATCCACCTTGCTGACAAAGGGATTCACCGGCGGTTCCTCCTTTCGCGGAGGAACGATGCGGAGCTTTCGGTCTGCAACAAACTGCGAAGCCACAGGCCGCGGGTTCTGCTGCCAACTGCCTCCCCGCTGCAAGCCAGAGCCTTGATGCCCCCCAGAGCTCTGCTGAAAGCCAGAGCCCCGGTGCAAGCCAGTCTCCCTCAGCCCCCGTGCTTGCAGCGTCAGCTGCAAGTCCTCGCCAAAGCCAGCCCCGAGCCCACCAGCTCCCCCGCCCTCAATCTTCAGGTATTTTGGCGAGATGTCGCGAATAAAACGCGAAGGCGTGTCGCTCTCCATGCGCCCATAGCGGAAACGGTTTTGGGCGCAGGTGAGCATGCAGTGGCGTTGGGCGCGGGTGATGGCGACATAGAGCAAACGGCGCTCCTCCTCTATGCCACGCGCCGAGTCGGCAGACATTGGCGATGGAAAGATGTTCTCCTCCAAGCCAACGATGAATACCGTAGGAAACTCCAAGCCCTTGGCACTGTGGATAGTCATAAGCACCACCTTTGCCTGTTCGTCGCCCTCGTCGGTCTCAAGGTCTGACATAAGCGAGACCTCCTGAAGGAAATCGACAAGATTGACATGCTCGCCCATTCCCTCTTCCTGCTGTCCCTCCACAAATCCTTGCATGGCGGAAAGCAACTCCTGCACGTTTTCCTGTCGCGAGATGTCCTCAGGGTCGCTCTTCGAGAAAATGTCATGTTGTATCCCGCTCTCACGTATTATGGCTGCGCCGAGCGTATAGGCATCTTCCGTAAGCAGTCGCTCCATCCAGCCCGACACCATCGTGATGAAAGCCTTTATCTTCGTTGCCGTAGCCTTGCTGATGCCAGCCGCCTCAGCCGAGTGCATGACGCTCCACAGGCTCTTATGCTCAGCCGATGCCTTCTCTATTATTTTCCCTACGGTCGTAGCTCCTATGCCTCGCGTAGGATAGTTGATGACGCGTTTCAGAGCCTCCTCGTCGTTGGGGTTCGCTACCAGTCGGTAGTAAGCCAGTATGTCCTTTATCTCCTTTCGCTGATAGAAACTAAGTCCACCATAGATGCGGTAGGGAATGTTCTGCTTGCGTAGATATTCCTCAAACGAGCGGCTCTGTGCGTTGGTGCGGTAGAGTATGGCGAAGTCGCTATACTCGCACTTCTCGCGCCTACGCAGCCTCAATATCTCGTTGCACACGATCATCGCCTCCTCCTTGTCGCTATAAGCCATCTTCAGGGTCAGCTTCTCGCCTTCCTCGTTGCGGCTGAACACGTCTTTCGGTATCTGTCGGCGGTTGTGCGATATGAGGCTGTTTGCTGCCTGCACTATGGTTTGTGTGGAGCGATAGTTCTGTTCGAGCTTGAAGAGGTGGGAGTTCTCGTAGCGCTCTCCAAACTCCAGTATGTTGTCGATGTTCGCGCCTCGGAAGCTATAGATGCTCTGCGCATCGTCGCCCACAACGCAAACGCGTTGTTTGTCGCTCGTCAGCAGCAGCACTATGTCCTGTTGCACGCTGTTGGTGTCCTGATACTCATCTACGAGAACATAGTCGTAGCGGTTGGCATATTTCAGCCTCATGGTCTCGTCGTTTGACAGAAGGAAAAAGAAATTGAGCAGGAGGTCGTCGAAGTCCATGGCATTTGCCTGACGGCAGCGTTGTTCGTAGCGTTGGTATATCTCGGCAATGCGTGGCATGCCATTGTCGGCATCGCGACTTGTGAAACGGCCGTCAAGAGCGTATGCCGTAGCGTTCACCTTGCGGTTCTTGGCACTGCTGATGCGGTCAGCCACGGCGGCAGGCTTGTATTTCTTGTCGTCAAGCTCCATCTCCTTTATGATTGCCTTCACTAAAGAGCGCGAGTCGGCCTGGTCGTAGATGGTGAAATTGGAGTCGTAGCCAAGGTTTTGTGCCTCGGTGCGCAGGATGCGTGCGAATACAGAGTGGAACGTGCCCATGTGAATCTGCCTTGCCTTCTCCTCACCAACAATCTTGCCAATGCGCTCCTTCATCTCGTTGGCAGCCTTGTTTGTGAACGTAAGGGCGAGTATGCGCCACGGTGTCATGCCTTGGGCAATGAGGTATGCAATCTTGTAGGTCAGCACTCTGGTCTTTCCCGACCCGGCACCGGCAATAACGAGTTGCGCGCCGTCGCAGTATTCCACGGCGGCACGCTGTCCTTCGTTTAGTTGGCTCAATATTTCTTCAATACTCATTTCAATCAATTCTTCCTCCCATTAAAAAAAAACTATTCATCCCCTCCTCAAACATCCCCCTCCCCAGGGAGGGGTCGGGGGTGGGCCTACAGGTCGGGGGTGGGCCTACATTCCTTTCTCCACCTGCTCCGCAATAGCCTCCATACCCTTGATGCTTGGATGGCCGTTTATCTTGTCGATATTCTCAAGTTGGATGAAAGGCACTCCGTAGTGTTCGCAGAGTAAGCGGCACGATGTGGTAATATCCTCCTTCAATTCAGAGTTCATCACAAAATAAATCTCAGTGTTTGGATAGCGGTTCTTCAGGTGATAAAGCATGTAAGCCATGGCAGGACGGAACGAATAGAGATCCTGCTTTGTCCAGTCGGCATACTTGAACTCGCCAATTGGCGAACCAGCCCAACTGTCATTTGTTGCTCCAAGCACGATAATTACATCAGGACAACCAAGATTCCACAGTCTTTTGCAAAAAGATCTTTCCGAATAGTCCTCCTTGTTGTAGCCTGTGCTGCTGATGGTAGAGCCAGAGAACGAGTTGTTCTGGCAGAGCTTCATGCCTGTCTTTTTGAGCAGGAGGCTCCACCATGTCTCTTCCACGCGGGTGACATCGGTATTCTCGTGCTTACCCTGGAAATACCAAACGAAATTGGAGTCAGGCTGCAGATAGTTCTCAAACGTCGAGTATGAGTCGCCAAGGATTGAAAGTGATTTGCGCTGCTGTGCCGACACCGTTGCGGCTGCAAGCAGCAATAGTAGGGTTAATGTAAGTTGTTTCATTGTCGTTTTTTTTAAAGAGGAGTGAGGAGTGAGAATAGTGAACTGGCAAGAATCTTCTTTCAATCTACCTTCCAGCATATCTCACTCCTCTCTCCTCACTCCTCTCTCCTCATTTATTAATTTGCCGCCACCGAAATCCAGTCGAATATGCAGCTGCATACTCCGAAGAGTACGATGCCGGCGGTGCAGATGGCAAGGGCAAGCTTGCTGTTGCAGTCGCTCTGGAATGTTGGCAGAGGATTATCGCATGGCTTGATGTACATTGCCTTCACGATAAGCAGATAGTAGTAGAGACTGACTACCGTGTTGATAAGGGCGATGAACACAACGAAATATGCGAGGAACGAACCCTCTTGGGCTGCTGCCATGAACACAAAGAACTTTGAGAACATACCGGCAAACGGAGGAATACCTGCCAATGAGAACAAAGCCAAGGTCATGAGGAACGACAGCTTTGGATTGGTCTTGTAGAATCCGTCGTAGCAGTTCATCTTCGTTGTGCCGCCTCCACGTGTCTCAACGACGTTGATGACGGTGAACACCGACATGTTGGCAACCACATAAACAAGCACATAGTAGGTGAGTGCCGTAACGCTCAGTACACTGTTGCCCACCACGGCAAGCATGATGTAGCCAGCCTGAGAGATTGAGCTGAACGCCATGAATCGCTTCAACTCTGTCTGACGGATGGCAAAGAGGTTGGCGATGGTGATGCTCAGCACGATGACGATGTAGAGGATATACTCCCAATACTCAACCATAGGTGCGAACACCTTCATGAGTATTGCCATCAGCGTGAAGGCTGCTGCACCCTTCGACACAACGCTCAAGTAGCCCGTTACGGCTGTTGGCGCACCCTGGTAGGTGTCGGCTGTCCAGAAGTGGAATGGCACGAGTGAGATCTTGAAGCCAAGTCCGCTGAAGAAGAAAGCCAAGCCTACGATGGTCAGTGGCGAAATGGTGAGGTTTGCCACGGTGTCGTTGAAATAGAGAGTGCCTGTTGCCGCATATATGAACGAGATGCCATAGAGCATCACGCCACTTGAGAACGATGCAGTGAGGATGAACTTGGCAGCTCCCTCTGCCGACTCCTTGCGGAACTTGTTGAGGGCAACGAGGCAAGCCATTGGCACTGATGCCATCTCAAGACCAAGGAAGAACAGGAGAAAATGTCCTGACGACATCATCATGTACATACCAAGGAGTGTTGAGATGACGAGCATATAGAACTCACCGTCCTTGTTGCCGACTTCCTGCAGGCGCAGCCAAGACTGCGACATGATGACGACAACGAGTGTACCAGCGGTAAGAATCAGCTTCATGATGTTGACAGAGGCTGTAGAGACATACATGCCTGCAAATGCCTCAGCGGGAGCAGCAACGGCGCACACAGCACACTGACCGAGCAGAAGCACGGCTGTGGTGAGATAGAGTGCCGAATGTTTGCGGCTGTCCTTGCTGTGGAAGATGAAGTCAACAATGAATACAACTACCAGGATAGCCATCAAAGTGGCCTCAGGTATCATATTTAGAAATTGTCCGTAATTCATATCTTTGCTTATTACTTATTTCATAATTACATCGAGGATAGGACCAACAGCGTCGTTGATGACATTGCTTGCCCACATTGGAGCCA
>CAMAGM010000103.1 GCA_945833995.1 uncultured Prevotella sp. | reverse complement strand
TTTTTATTTTTTTCATTTAATATATTATTTATGAAAGGGACTATTAATAATAATTCCAAGTAACATGTAACAAACCACCAAGAACACCAAGGCTGATAATGAGTAAAGGGTTCTTTGTTTATCGTGCATAATACAAGGGTATAGAATGTAGGAGGCAACAAAAAATGCACCCATGATTTGACAGAAGGTTTCAAGCCAAAATAACCAGATATTAAAACAAAAGTATCTACACCACACGCAGAAAAAGACCTCCACAACAATTCGCCAAAAGAGCCTGTTAATGTTTGTGGTATTCTTGTGTGCAACATCAGAACCATAAACATAGACAACATTCTTAGCAATTCAAAATTTGCTAAGCGTTTCTTTGCCGCCTTGGCAGCGTTCAGGTTTTTGCTTGTCATAAATAATATTGATAGTCGTTTGGCACTCAACTATCAATCCGCCAACGCGAGAGAAAAAGAAAAGCGTGATGCTAATCTTACTCGCGTTTAGCACGGGGTGGCGTCGGATTGGAACCCCGGGTCAATTATAAGAGTGCATCACGCTTTATTGCGTGTGCATTGCTCTATTAATTGACTCAAAGGCTCTTAACGATACGAGCCACCTGTCACATATTATCTTCGTGCTTTTTATACCAAATAAGAGTTTCCGACGCTCTTGGCTAAACGCGAAATAATAGCGAATGCTTCTGTTTTACCCACAATGTCTTGGAAATCCTCTGCGTAGCCTGCGGCTCGCCGAAGTGGAAATCCGCCTCAAAGGTACGAAGAATATCAGAAAAGAGAAAACTTTCGGCGATATTTTTATCTGAAGAGCACGATTTTAACACTTTTCCTTAGCCAATTCGGGATTAATGCGTATAATTGCAGTGAAAATTTACTATCATTATTTGGAGATAGCGACAAATGGGCACATACGTAAACATAGGCAATTATGCATTCGCAAACATCAGAAACGGTGAATATACTGACAAGTCGAAACTTATAGACGTTGTCAATAGAACTATGCCGGCATCTTATCTGATTATGCCGGAAAAGTGCTCTTGGTTGGCATCAATTACGATAAGAAAAGCAAGAAACATTCATGCAAGATTCTAAGACAGAGGGGCTGTGAATGAGAAAGGAGTATTATTATGCTATATCGGATTGGAAAGTGAGTGAGTTTTTCCGAAGATACCTTCGGAGGAGGTTGAAGATATCATACCCAAGAAACTTCTTCGGAATGTTTTTTATATGAAGAGGTGTGTTTTTTGCAATTTTCGTTTGCCAATTCGGGAAAAAGCAGTATATTTGCAGAAATTTTCAATACTACTTGACATTACTTCATATTATTTACAAAAAACGAATTGCGAAAAATGAGAAAGTTTGCTTTAACCACACTGTTTGTGTCTATGGCACTGGGAACTTCAGCACAGTCGATAATGCCTTACCAAGACACTAAACTTTCGCCCGAACAACGTGCGGACGACCTGATAGGCCGACTCACAATAGAAGAGAAGGCAAAACTGATGATGGACCAGTCGAACGAGATTGAACGTCTCGGCATTCCACGTTTCCAATGGTGGAACGAAGCGCTACACGGCGTGGGACGCAATGGATATACAACGGTTTTCCCCATAACCATGGGCATGGCTGCCTCATGGGACGACGGACTGCTGTATCGCTGCTTTGACGCCGTGAGCGACGAAGCCCGCATAAAGAACAGCCAAGCAAAACGGAAGAACGAGATGAACCGCTACCAAGGTCTCTCGTTCTGGACTCCAAACATAAACATCTTCCGCGACCCGCGTTGGGGAAGAGGGCAAGAGACATACGGCGAAGACCCTTATCTGACATCGCGCATGGGGCTTGCCGTGGTCAATGGCCTGCAAGGACCGAGAGACACGAAATACAGGAAACTGCTTGCTTGCGCCAAACACTTCGCCGTACATTCAGGTCCGGAATGGAACCGTCACACCTTCAACATAGAGAACCTGCCCGAACGCGACCTTTGGGAGACTTATCTGCCTGCCTTCAAGACTCTCGTGCAAGAAGGCGACGTGGCAGAGGTGATGTGTGCCTACCAACGCATCGACGGCGACCCTTGCTGCGGCAACACGCGCTATCTGCAGCGTATCTTGAGAGACGAATGGGGATTCCGGGGACTCGTAGTTAGCGACTGCGGTGCCATAAGCGACTTCTTCAAGAAAGACTGCCACGCTGTGTCGGAGACTCCGGAAATAGCTGCCGGCAAGGCAATTATGTCTGGCACAGATGTGGAATGTGGCTCTGTCTATAGGAACATTCCCCAGGCACTTGCCAACGGTGAGGTGACGATGGAAGCCATAGACAAGTCGCTGAAACGCCTGCTCACGGCAAGGATAAGGCTCGGCGACCTGGACAACGACAATCTCGTGCCTTGGACTTCAATCCCTGAGGACAGGCTATGTTCAGCCAAGCACAATGGGCTTGCATACGAAATGGCACAGAAGAGCATCGTGCTGCTGCAAAACCGCAACAACACGCTGCCACTGAAGAAGGACGGAAAGAAGATTGTGGTGATGGGGCCCAACGCCAAGGACAGCGTAATGCAATGGGGCAACTACAGCGGCTACCCACTCCACACGGTAACTATTCTTGAGGGCATGGAAAACAAGATGAAAGGAAAGGGAAGCGTGAAATACGTTGACGGTTGCGGACATGTCAGCAACACCGTGAGGGAAAGCCGCTTCTCTGCACTGACCACTCCCGCTGGAACGACAGGAATGGAAGCCAAATACTGGAACAACATCAAGATGAGCGGCAATGCCAATGCCACAGCCACATATACAAGCCCGATAAACCTGAACAACGGCGGCAACACAGCCTTTGCCCCCGGAGTGGAACTCGACAACTTCTCGGGTTGCTACAAAGGAGTGTTCAATGCCGAAAGGGAGGAGACAGTGACTTTCGAGGTAGAAGCCGACGACGGTTATCGCATCATCATCAACGGCGACACGATAAGAGACAGATTCAAGCAGGCCCATGGCATACAGAAATGGTCGCGCTCATACAATGTGAAGCCAGGAGAGAAATACGACATACAGATTGACTACATTCAGATATTCGGCATGGCACACATGAAGTTCGACGTGTTCACCAACAAGGAAAAGACCATGGATGAGATTCTTTCTGAAATTTCCGATGCCGACTACGTAATCTTTGCCGGCGGAATATCTCCCCGCCTTGAAGGCGAGGAAATGAAGGTGGATGCCTACGGATTCAAGGGTGGCGACCGCACCGACATTCAGCTTCCGCAATGCCAGCGCGACCTTGTCAAAGCCATCCACGACTCAGGAAAGAAGGTGATCTTCGTCAATTGCTCCGGCTCTGCCATAGCTCTTGTTCCAGAGACAGAGACTTGCGAAGCCATAATGCAGGCATGGTATCCTGGCGAAAGGGGTGGTGACGCTGTGGCTGACGTAATCTTCGGCGACTACAATCCCTCGGGCAAACTGCCCATCACTTTCTACAAGTCTGTTGACGATTTGCCTGATTTCCTTGACTACACCATGAGGAATCGCACTTATCGTTATTTCACAGGCACTCCACTGTGGCAGTTCGGATTCGGCATGAGCTACACGACATTCTCATTCGGCACTCCTACCTACAAGGACGGAAAAATATGCGTGGACGTGACCAACAGCGGGAAACTCGACGGAGACGAGATAGTGCAGGTCTATCTGCGACGCAGCGACGACGGGGAAGGCCCGATAAAGACTCTCAGAGGTTTCAGACGCGTCAGCATCAAGGCAGGGGAGACGAAGCACGTGGAGATTGACATGCCACGAAAGAATTTCGAGACATGGGACAATGCCACAAACACCATGAGAGTTATTGGCGGAGAATATGACATCATGGTGGGAAACAGCAGCAATGACGCTGACCTTAAGCACATTAAAGTAAATATATAATCCAAACTACAATAAAAAAAATGAAAAGAACTATCAATCTACTCTTAACGGCGGCAATGGTTTGCTCGCCAATGGCATCGAACGCCCAAGAGTCCTCGACCTGGAATCCTAACCTGCCAGGGGGAAAGTATCGCAACCCAGTCATCAACGCCGACTATTCCGACCCTGACGTATGTAGAGCCGGCAACGACTACTATATGACATCGTCCAGTTTCGCCTGCTTCCCTGGGTTGCAGATTCTGCACAGTACAGACCTCGTGAACTGGAAAATCATAGGAGCGGCACTAACCGACGACTATCCCGTGCTGCCGGAATACCGCGGGACAGACCTCGACTGGCGCAAGCGCATACAACACGGCAACTACGTTTGGGCACCGGCAATACGCTTTCATGAGGGTTGGTTCTACATCTATTGGGGCGACCCTGACCAGGGACTATTCATGACCAAGACCCAAGACCCCTCCGGAACATGGACTAAGCCTGTATGCGTAAAGGCGGGCAAGGGAATGATAGACTGCTGCCCATTGTGGGACGAGGACGGAAAGGCTTACCTCTCACACGGATGTGCCGGATCGAGGGCAGGAGTGAAATCCGTGCTCTTTGTGGCACCGATGTCTGCCGACGGGACAACAGTCACGGGACCTTCGCGCATCGTATATGACGGACATGAGGACCAGCCTACCATCGAGGGCACCAAGTTCTATAAGCGTAACGGTTATTATTACATAATGTCGCCTGCAGGTGGCGTGAAATACGGCTGGCAAGTGATACTCCGCTCGCACAATCCTTTCGGTCCCTACGAGGAATATGTTGGCATGGCACAGGGCAAGTCAAAAGTGAATGGTCCTCATCAGGGAGCATGGGTTGACACGCCGGCAGGCGAAGACTGGTTCCTGCATTTTCAGGACAAGCATGCCTATGGACGTGTAGTTCATCTTCAGCCTGCCCGATGGATTAACGACTGGCTCGTAATTGGCGACGACAGTGACGGCGACGGTTGTGGCGACCCTGTAGCACAATGGAAGAAACCTACATTGAAGTCAACTACAAGCGTGCAGCCACAGGAAGACGACGACTTCAACACAACCGACCTCGGCCTACAGTGGCAGTTTGAAGGTCCATACAGTCACTATTGGTACTTCTGCGACGCCAATAAGTCAAAGCTCCGCCTCTATGGCATTCAGCAACCAGAGGGATATGTCAATCTCGCCGATATGCAGAACACTCTGATGCAGAAGTTCCCTGCCGAAAACTTCACCGTCACTTCCAAGCTGAAATTCATTCCCAACCCAGGCAACAAGAACAAAGGCGAGGAGGCAGGATTCATAATCAAGGGACTCGACTATGCCGCCATAAAATTTGTCACTACAAAAGAAGGGTGTTTCATGCGCTTCGTAAAATGCAAGAATGCCATGAAGGGTGGCAAAGAAGTAACTGAGGCTGAAATCCCAATGACTCTGATAGAACAGGAGAAGCCCTACACCCAGCGCTATGCCGTTGACGACATTCCACAACCACGACATGCCACTCAGGATATTTACGTCAGAGCAGTGGTCAAGAGTGCAGGCATTGGCAATGGCATAACCTCTTCAGCTCAATTCTACTATAGCCTCGACGGCAAGAAATTCGGGAAGCTCGGTTCTCCGTTCACCGTTAAGGAAGGAAAATGGATTGGTGCGAAGGTAGGCTATTTCAACTGCCGCTCCTCAGTTAGCAACGATGCTGCATTCCTCGACGTTGACTGGATAAAGTTTACAAAATAGCAGACTCGACTTTCGAAAGTGAGGAAAGTCAAGGAAGTTTGAGAAGTTGAAGAAGTTGAAGAAGAAAGGCCCGACACCGTTTTGAATGATGTCGAGCCTTTTCCTTATTATGCTTTTATCAAGAGATTATGCATTTGGAAGTGCCAACCACTTAACGTAGCAGAAGTCCTGACGGTGTGGCAGGTTGCTGTTCTTTGGATACATGCGGACAGCACTCTTAACGTTGCCGGCAACATCTGGAGTCACCTTGCCCTCGAAGATGTAGTTGTTGCCTTCCTGGCCTACTACCTCAAGAGGACGGATGTTGAAGATGCGCTCCTCGCCGTTCCTATCGGTCCTAACGCTAACCACCTCAAGACCAACGGCATCGGAGAGACCCTGCTCGTTGATTACGTAGCGGATGGTGTAAGTCTCACCTGTCTGTGCGCCAGTAGATGGAACGTCCCAGTTGGAAGAGACCACATTGATGGCATCCCAACGCTCAGCAACGGCTTCCTTCCACTGTGCGATGTCCTTTGCCAGCTTGTTGTTGTCGGCAGCGAGCTTCTCGAAGCGCTTTGCCTCCTTGCAATAGAACTTGTCGTAGTAGTCGTCGAGCTGACGCTTCATTGTATAGTGAGGTGCAATCTGTGCGATAGAGTTCTTGATAACCTTGATCCAACCCTCGCTGTAGCCCTTCTTGTTCTTGTTGTAGTAGAGAGGAACGATCTCGTTTTCGAGCAAGCCATAGATGGTAGCTGCGTCGAGCTGATCCTGATAGCCCTGGTTCTGATAGGTGCGCTTCTCGGTGAGAGCCCAACCTGCGCCCTCGCGATAGCCCTCAAGCCACCAACCGTCGAGAACCGAGAGGTTTACAACACCGTTCATCTCTGCCTTCTCACCTGATGTACCAGAAGCCTCAAGTGGACGTGTTGGAGTGTTCATCCAGATGTCAACACCAGAAACAAGACGACGGGCAAGCATGAAGTCGTAGTCCTCAAGGAAGATGATCTTGCCAAGGAACTCAGGACGCTGGCTAATCTCGTAAATCTTCTTGATCAAGCCCTGACCCGCGCCATCAGCTGGGTGAGCCTTACCTGCGAAGAGGAACTTCACTGGACGCTCTGGGTTGTTCACGATCTTTGACAGACGCTCAAGGTCGGTGAAAAGAAGGTGAGCACGCTTGTATGTGGCGAAACGACGGCAGAAACCGATGAACAGGGCGTTTGGAGTGATGCTCTCGAGCAAGGAAACCACACGCGATGGGTCGCCCTGGTTCTTCAGCCATGTCTCACGGAACTGGTCGCGGATATAGTCAACGAGCTTCTTCTTCAGGGTCATGCGAGTCTCCCAAATCTCATCGTCGGCAACATTGTAGATTGCCTCCCAAATCTTCTGGTTGCTCTGGTCTGACATGAAGTTGGCGTCGAAGTGCTTGCCATATACGTTCTTCCACTCTGTTGCAGCCCATGTTGGGAAGTGAACACCATTGGTAACATAGCCTACGTGGTTCTCCTCTGGATAGTAACCGTTCCAGATAGAAGAGAACATCTTCTGGCTAACCCAACCGTGGAGCTTACTTACGCCGTTAACCTCCTGACAGGTGTTGCAGGCGAAGGTTGACATACAGAACTTCTCTGAGTGGTCGTTAGGATTGGTACGACCCATGCCGATGAACTCGTCCCAAGAGATGCCAAGCTTTGCTGGATAGCCACCCATGTACTTGCCGAACAGACCCTCGTCGAAATAGTCGTGACCTGCTGGTACTGGAGTGTGGACAGTATAGAGTGAGGAAGCACGAACGAGCTCCATTGCCTGGTTGAAGGAAAGTCCGCTCTCAATGTAGTCGCACAGACGCTGCAGGTTGCAGAGTGCTGCGTGACCCTCGTTGCAGTGGTAGATGTCCTTCTTGATGCCGAGCTTCTTAAGCAGCAGCATACCACCGATACCGAGCAGGATTTCCTGCTTCAGACGGTTCTCCCAGTCGCCACCATAGAGTGAGTGGGTGATTGGCTTGTCAAACTCTGAGTTCATCTCGTTGTCGGTGTCGAGCAGATAGAGCTTAACACGACCAACGTTGGCTACCCATACAGAAGCGTGAACCATATAGTTTGTATAAGGTACGTCAACAACGAGTGGATTGCCGTTCTCGTCATATACACGCTCTACGGGAACCTGGTTGAAGTTCTGTGCCTCATACTTGGCAATCTGCTGACCATCCATGCTCAGAGTCTGGGTGAAGTAGCCGAAGCGATAGAGGAAACCTACGGCACACATGTCAACGTTGCTGTCTGATGCCTCCTTTACATAGTCACCGGCAAGCATACCAAGACCACCTGAATAAATCTTCAGTGCCGAATGGATACCATATTCCATACAGAAATAAGCTACTGAAGGACGGGTTGTGTTTGGTTTAACGTCCATGTAGTCACGGAACATCTTATAGACAGCCTTGATACGCTTCATGAGCGCCTTGTCCTTCACAATCTCCTCCTTGCGCTCGTAGCTGAGGCGCTCAAGAAGCAATACAGGATTGTGCTTTACCTCTGAATACAGTTTTGAGTCCAAATCCCTGAACAAGTCTCTTGCCTCGAAATTCCAAACCCACCACAAGTTGTGAGCCAGCTCGTCCAAGCACTTCAGTTCCTCAGGAAGGCTTGATTTAACAACGAGTTCTCTCCATTGTGTTTCGTTAACGTAATCTGCTTTAATTTTCATAATCTCTCAAAATTATTTTAACTTAAGTTGTTGCTTTCTCTCAGTTGCCTTCTCAAGAGCCTTGTCGTAGGCAACATAGTAATACTTTATGAACTCACTCCACAATGCTTTCTTTGCCAACTGGCCTGCCTTCCTGCGGGCATCGTCCACCTGCTTCTTGCTGAAACCCGAGAACGTTGCGACCGTGTCCTTGATGGCATCAGCCACCTCTGAATAGTTGTAGTCGGTTCTGTGGATAACCTTTACACCATCTGAAATCTCTCCATAGTGTCCAATCTCACTGTTCACCCACTGACCAAAACCAGCAAGGTCGGTAGTTATACATGGCACCTTGAAGGCAATAGCCTCAAGAGGAGTATAACCCCATGGCTCATAATAAGACGGATAGATGCAAAGGTCGTTACCCAGTACAATATCATAATATGTCATGTTCAATATGCCATCCTTCCCATCAAGATAACATGGCAGGAAAATCACCTTCACCATATCGTCCTTATGGTTGTGCATATCGTAGAACTTCATCATTCCAAGGACATTGTCATGGCTCATCTCATGGAGCCAGTGTGTTATCTGTGGAACCTCAAGTGGTGTGTCGAATTTCTTGCCACTCTCAAGACGCTCCTTAAGGTCGGCACGAGGCTCTCCCACCCAACCGGGAACCTCAATGAAGGCAACTACCTTCTTCTTGAGCTCCTTGTCACGCAACAGGCGGTTCATCGACTCGATATATACGTCAACGCCCTTGTTGCGGAACTCATATCGTCCGCTTGTCGATATAATCAATGTGTCATCGCCAAGTTCCTCGCCCAACAAGGCATTGGCAACCTCGAGCAATTTCTTCCTGGCGAGTTTGCGCTTGCGTGAGAATGTCGCAGCCGAACTTGGCACGAAGCCATCCTCAAAACCATTTGGCAATACGCAATCCACAGGTTTGTCTATCAACTCGCGGCACTCATTTGCAGTAATGTCACTCACGGTTGTGAAACAGTCAACGTTCAATGCTGTCTGCTTCTCAATGGAGTGCTTGCTCTGCATGTTGAGTTCCATTGCCATCTGGTCACCATTGTAGGCAAACAGATAGTCGTAGAGAGGCTTCATGTTGCCAGCAATGCTTCTACCTATGCTTGTGGCATGGGTAGTGAATATGGTAGCTATCTGTGGAAGACGGTTGTTGATGTAGAGAAGACCCAAACCTGTCATCCACTCGTTGCCGTGATAGATGACCTTGTCCTTGTCGCTAAGATAAAAGTTGTAGTAGCTCTCCACTACCAAGCCTGCAGCGTATGAAAACATGGAGGCTTCGTCATAGTCGCCGTATGCATGAAGGCTATCTACCTGATACTGTTCCCATAACCAACCATATATTTCATTTTTCTTCTCAAAATATGGAAGGAAATCCACCAATACGGAAATTGGATTTCCAGGAATATCCCATCTTCCAATCCTTACCTTCAATCCTTCTTCAGCAGCTTGTTTTCTCCAATCGCCCAACAAAGTCTTATCCTCAATAAAATAAGGAGACTTGTTCTCACGCCAAACATCAGGACCAATAAAAACAATCCTGTCTTTCATCTCAGCCTGAAGAGTGTTGGCTCGTGTCGAAAGTACCGTGTATATACCACCTACTTTATTACATACCTCCCAACTTGATTCAAAAATATAGTCGGGCATTATCATATCTTTTTTCATATACTATGTCCTTAACGGCACAAAGGTAGGTAAAAAAAAGAATATTTCCAATAAATTTGCTTATAAAATTTAAAAAAGAGGGAATTTTATGACTTAAATTTAGTAACTTTGTCCCAAAAACAAGATATTTGGCATGAAAAGACTTTTTTTATCGCTATTGACACTCTCTTTATTCGTCGGAAAAATTTCAGCACAAGACGGGAACAAACCTTTTGCTGGCTATTTTTTCAACAATGAATACAACATTTACCTCAAAATAGACCTTCATGGGGAAGGCATAGAGGTGCCTGAGCATGAGATGTTCGGGCGCTTGCCTGGCTACCTTGGAAAAAAGAACAACAATTTCTACTGGGTAATCACGTCAAGCAAGATAAAGTCAAGGAAAACCGTAAACATGGAAATGATAAACGACTATGGAAGTGAGGATCTCTCCGTTTCCCTTACGATGAAAAACGACTCTACCTTCGTTTTGAAACAATTAAGAGGCAGCGACTTGAAAGTACCCAACAAGGGAAAATGGCTAAAGCTTCCGTCAGAAATCACATTAAAGAAGAAATAACCATCTTCTAACAACTCAAAAAAACAGAAGTCCCGAAGACATTGCTGTCCTCGGGACTTCAATCTTCATATAAAAGAAGGCGGCCTCCTACTCTCCCACATTGCATTGCAGTACCATCGGCGCAAGCGGGCTTAACTTCTCTGTTCGGAATGGGAAGAGGTGGAACCCCGCCGCAATAACCACCTGATGTAAGTTTTACGGTGCTTCACCGTGTCAGGTTGACTATCCACACACGAAACATGTAGCCTGAAACCAACAATTGAGGTTTCCACATCTGAAAGCATGGTATAACGTCTTACTAGATTCTCTAGCTCTTCTAGAATGTCTAGATTTTCTAGAATGTCTAGAGCTTCTAGTCTTTCAAGAGCTTCTAGCCTTTCTAGATTCCCTGTCCCCATAAAGGAACAACACCATGGAA
>CAMAGM010000102.1 GCA_945833995.1 uncultured Prevotella sp. | reverse complement strand
TTGCATGATTCTGAGTTTTTTGTTGTAACTTTGCACCCATTAGGATATTTTGGCATAATTTCTTACTTTATGTTTGGCGATATAAAGGTACAAAAAATATGTCAAATATCCTAATATTTTATGTTATAATATATTGTATATCAGTTAATTAAACTGAATTTAAAGCATTGGCATTTTTGATTTAATTTGAGTCAAAAAACTTCCTTCTATGGCTCTGTCTCTATAGATAAGAGAATCCTCACAGAACTACAGAAACTAATGGTATGCGTTCATCAAGTGAATCCTTTTCAACTAAATTGCAGAAGAGCCCTACCTATGGACACTACCACAATCCCTCTGTTAGGAAACGCCTCAGGTGGAGATGGGTGATGCCATCCGAATCCTGGCGGCTTACCAATGGGGTCATGGAGATGACATACTTCGGATAGTTGTCCTTGATGGCACGGAGATTGCCGAACTCACGCTCCCTTGTGGCAGCATCGGCAATGATGTAGGAAGCCTGAACATAAAGGCGCTGCCCCTGAGGCTTCGTACATACAAAATCTATCTCGCCAGCATGAAGGAATGTCGTAGCGGTTAACCTTGTGAATCAGAGTAGCTCAATGCCTGGACATAGATTTCCTTGTATCTGCCTCTAATAAGTGTACTCAGGTCACTGCTTAACAACCTTGAAAATGTTCGTTATGAGTTATTTTTTAATCATCACCACATTCCTGCCGCTGCTCATTCTTACAATGCTGACACCCTTTGTCGGCTTTGAGAGTTTGCGTCCTGTCAAGCTGTAGATGTCGCGGACGCTGTCTGTTGACGTGGTTATGGATATGCCTGTTGACGACACGCCTTTTATGGAGAAGAAATCCTTCCACACATCAGCCGACTTGTAGGCATCGAGCGACGCGTCGGGTACGTAGAGCGTGGCAGACTCCGTGGCTGCCGACTCGCCGAATATGGCGGGTTCTGCCACAGGTGGCTGCTGGGCGAGTGAGGTCAGTGAGACGAGCGACCGACTGCCGTAGAAGTTGGATTCGGCAATGTAGTTCAGCGTGGTTGGGAAGCGAGATGCTATGCAGTGCATAGGTAAAAGTATATTCGCCGATGGAGGTCACGGTGTATATCTTGCCGTCGGTCTCCACCGTCTCAGGCACCACGACATCCATTTCGTATGTGTCGTGATAATCCGAAATTCTCACCTCTGCCGTCATCGTTGCGTCGAAACAATGATATAGCAGTCCTCCCTTGTAAATCTACTTGTCTGCAAAGGCAGCCACACACATTGCGCAAAGCAATGCCATCGTCATTAGTTTCCTTATAATCTTATAAGTTATTGTTGTTTTCTATTCGCGCCAAATAATAGTTCTTGGGACTAACCCCTTTCACCTTCATGAAATAGCGGTGGAAGGTTGACTTTGAGTTGAAGCCACTCATCTCTGCCACCGTGCCCATCGACTTCCTTCCCTCCTGCGGCATGGCGTCCAATATCCTGCACGCCTCGGCAACACGGAAATTGTTTATATAGTCTAAAAAGGTGATGTTCAGGGCTCTGTTGAAATAGTCGGAGAGATAGGTCCTATTGGTACCGATGGCAAGGGCAACCTCACCAAGCGTTATCTTGGGGTTGAGGTATGCCTTGCCATTCTCAACGTAGGCTTGCAGTCGGGCTGCTATCTCATCGTCCCTGTCAGTGGCAAGTTGCTCCTCTGTGGTCTCGTCCTCGCCACTTTGCTCAGCGGCGGTGTCGCTTGCCTTGCCCTGCTGAACATAAACCCTCATCACCCTATGCCTTCGGGCAAAGATGAAAAGGAACGACCAGAAAACGATGGAGAACACGTTATATAGCGACTCGCTAAGCCAAGTGGTCTGGTTGAATGCGAAAGCATAGACAAACAGCGAGACGAAATAGACCACACTCGAGACAGTGACCCAAATCACGTCGATATTCTCCCTGTAGGAGTAGTTTGTGGCTATTAATCGGCGGTATCTTGCAGAGAAAATGAGCACAAAAACTATGGTCGCTATCGCCATAGCGAATGCCGTAGCCATGGAAAAAGTGGCAATAATGCCGCTTCGGAACACCAAAAAAGCCACGGGAAACGATGCCTGAAACGCAGTAGCGAGGGCGAGAAGCCTCTTCGTGACACGTCCCGGACTCACCACCTCAAGGAAAAAAGCACAGATGAGCGGGAAGAAAACCATGTCAATAGTTATTACAAAATCGTTCAACACCATCGAGTTCTTCCATCCTGCGAAGAGGAAAACCGAGTCCTTAAGGTGGCTAAACGTGAGATACAGCGTGGCGTAGTACAACAGTCTCATCATCCTGCTTCGCCTCTTGTATATGTAGAGTTTCAGGCATGAGGATACGAAAAAGAGCGTTATCACGCCCCTTATGTAGTGGGCAAAAGCCTCTATTGTTTGCAGCGTCTGTTCCATTTGCGGTTTTCAAAAATACTTATATAACATGATTAAAAGTGTTGCAAAAGTAAGTAAAATATTCCAAAACATCGTATTCTGCGAAACATTTTTTCGATGGAATGGCACTTTTATTGAAAGTTTGACACGATTTTGTTTTATTGACACCGTTTTTCCATTGCACGTCTTGCCCTTACTGTGCCACAAACGATACCATTCCTTACTTCCACAAGCAAGAAGCTTATAATCCAAGTTTGGCTCAATGAAAAATCCGTACAACGCTTGTTTCTGCCATAATATGGCAATGGCATAAAAAGGCACTCGTTTTTGCGCGTCAACTGACCAACAATTTTTCGTCAACTGACCAACATCTACAGAGCAACCTATCAGAGTGGAAAGAATGGCTGAAAAGAAGAGGAAAATTAAACTATGTTAACTAATAAAAGTTATTCGCATTATATTTGCAAGTTACAAATATAATTTGTATCTTTGCACCATGTAAGTAAATTTCAAGCAATTTCGAGTGCGGGTAAAACAGAAAGGAATAGTATGACGTTACAACAAATGGAATATATAGTCGCAGTGTATCGGCTGCGGCACTTTGCCAAAGCAGCGGAGCAGTGCGGGGTGACACAGCCAACGCTGAGCGCAATGATACAGAAATTGGAGGCGGAGCTGGGGGTGAAGCTGTTTGAGAGGTCGTCGCAACAGGTGGTGCCCACTGCCATAGGGCGGATGGTGGTGGAGCAGGCTTGGCGGGTGTTGTCGAGGGCGAGGAAGATAAAGGATATTGTGGATGAGGAGCGCAACGCACTCTCAGGGCAGTTCCGCATTGGCATACTGCCGACAATAGCGCCCTATCTGCTGCCACGCTTCTTCACACGGCTGATGGCGGAATACCCCGACATCGACTTCAGGGTGAGCGAGATGAAGACAGCCGACTGCAAGAAGGCGCTTTCGAGGGGCGAGATAGACGTGGCTATAATCGTGGCGGTGGAAGACACTGAGGGCTTCGTGCAGGACAGCCTCTATTTCGAGCAGTTCATTGCCTATGTGGCAGAGAGCGACAGCCTCTTCCAATCGAAGGCAATACGCTCTGCCGACCTTCCAGGGCATTTCCTCTGGCTCTTGGACGAGGGGCACTGCTTCCGCGACCAGTTGGTGAAGTTCTGCAACATAAAGTCGGCGTGCGACAGCAAAGCGACCTACTCCTTGGGCAGTATAGAGACGTTCATGCGAATGGTGGAGTCGGGACAGGGAATAACATTCATTCCCGAGCTCGCCCTCGACCAACTCTCGGCAAGCCAAAAGAAGCTCGTCAGACCTTTCGCCATCCCAATCCCTACGCGCGAGGTGGTGATGCTGACCACAAAGACCTTCGTACGCCAAGGCATGAAGCAGATGGTGACTGACGCAATACGCAACAGCGTGCCCCAGCGTATGCTGAAAATGAACAATACGGAGCAGAGGGTGTGAGGAATAAATTAAGAATTAAAAATTAAAGGGCGTATGTGAAAAGTTCCGTGGCAAATAGTGGACTGCCTAACCAAATATGGTGCAGACGCGATACAGAAAGAATGGAATGTCAGCAATACCATGTAACTGCGCCCTGAAACCCTTTATCTTTGAGTTTAGGGATTCTGCGGATGCGTTTGTGGATCGGTTGAGGAAGTAGTTCAGCACTTGTTCTTCTCTGGATTTGATGCAATCTCTTGCAGACTTGATCTCTCTGAATGTACAAACATTAGCTTCCTTGTACCAGCCGTGCAGTTTTGCCCTTACTTCATCTATTGTGAGCTTACGCTTAAAGATATCCCTCACCTTACAGATGAGTGAGTACGCTTCCTTCAATTGCGGGTAAAGGTCAAAGAGTAGTTTGGCACGTTCCTTCTTGTGTTCGCCCCACTTCTCACCCGATTGGGCAAGCAGGTTCCTTGATCGGGTAATCAACTCCACCTTGGTATCCCCATTGGAGAGTACCTGAGGCTTGTATTTCTGCTTTCTGATGCGTTTGCTGCCTCGGTTCTCTCCTGACTTCTTAGGGTGCTTCTTGCGATAGTATGCACGTTTCTTAGCCTTGCGGTCTTCATTCTGTGCAAAAGCCGCCGCGGCCTTCTTGTTCTCAGTGACAGCGAGACGCTTGAACTTAAGACGCATTGACTCAAGCCTCTCGCAGAGGCGCTTGACAATATGGAAACAGTCGATTATGATGGTTGCATTAGGAAAGCACTGCTTGGCAATGTTGTACATGGAATCACTGAAGTCCATCGTGATTTCCTCCACCTTGGCAAGTTCTTCTGCCGATATCATCTTGATTATCCGTGAAACAACGTCAGCCTTGGTACCCTTGACAATGGCTATGACGGAGCCTTTGCGGCCATGTCCTTCCTTGTTGGAGAGTATTGTGTACACTTCCCCGCACAACTCTGTCTCATCTATACTACAACGTTTGCCAATGTTCTTCGAAAGCAAAACCCAGTCAACTGCATGTTCCTTCTGGTCCCAGCACTCGAAATCACTAAGGTGATGCTTGTAGTAACGTTCTACTTCACTGCCCTTAATATGAAAGAATCTTGCTAATGACGCTGCCGTCAATGGAAGAGTATCCATCGCTATCTTTAAAAAAAGACCGAATTCCACGGACAACTTAGCACCATCTGTCGTCAGAGGATACTGATTGAGGATGATGTTTCTGCCATCGGCATCAAGGTAGCGCCGGCGCCTTAAACGAAGGAGAACCTTGCGGTTACGTATCGGATAGTCCCTTATTAATGTAGGTTTCGTGAAACCGTTTGGCTTTAAGCCCAACTGCTCACCTTTCCGGTTGTCACGCTCGTCAAGGTAAATGTTGAGGACACTTTTGTACAGCACGTCCGCCTGAGCTTTGCCTGTATTGGGCTCCTCTAATATCTTTACTACTTCAAACCAGTCTATCATTCACTCAGGGAGGAAGAAACTGATGATAAAATCTGCACTTATGACTGAGTTATTCTGTTTCATGGGTGCAAAGGTACAAAATAATTTCTTTCTGTATCATATCTGCACCATATTATGGTTAGGCAGTCCACTATTTGCAACGGAACTTTTCACATGCACCTAGAAGTAATTAGGGGGTGAGAGGTAAGAAGTGAGAGGTGAGAGAATACTGCACTGCGCAGTTTCTTCCCCAAATTCAGGCTCAAGCACATCTCTCACCTCTTACCTCTCACCCCTCACCTTTAAAATTCACACTCCTTCCACCACCTTGCACACGTCGGCGAAGATTTCCTCGAGTACGCCGTAGCTCTTGACGTAGTGGTGAAGGCCTTCTGCCTTGTACCAGTCGATGAGTGGTGCGGTTTGGGTGTTATAGACAGCGAGGCGCTTGTTGATGGTCTCCTCGTTGTCGTCGGAGCGTCCCTGTTCCTTGCCGCGGTTGAGGAGTCGTGCCATAAGGATGTCCTCAGGAGCATAGAGCTCTATCATGGCAGCGATGGAGTGTCCGCGCTCGGCAAGCATCTTCTTCAGAGCCTCTGCCTGTGGGATAGTGCGTGGGAAACCATCGAAGATTACGCCCTTGTGCTCCTTACCGAAGCTGTCATAGACTTTGGCAAGAATATCAATCATCAGCTCATCGGGAATGAGCTGTCCTTTGTCGATGTAAGCCTTTGCAGTCTTGCCAAGTTCTGTGTTGTTCTTAATCTCGCTGCGGAGCACGTCGCCAGTGGAGATGTGTCCGAAACCATACTTCTTAATCATCAGTTCGCTCTGCGTTCCCTTACCGGAACCTGGAGCGCCGAAAATCACGATATTCTTCATCTTTTTTATTATTTAAAAATTGATAGCTCTTTCCTGCGTGGAGGTGAGAGGTGAGGAGTGAGAGGTGAGAGACGTGTTGTTGAGCGAAAGCGAAAAATACCGCACTGCGTAGTCTATGCCTCAAATCCAGGTCCAAGCACTTCTCTCACCTCTCACCCCTCACCCCTCACCTCTCAATACATAAATATCCCTTAACCCTCTCGCCTGCTGGTCGTAGTCGAGACCATAGCCGAGGATGAAGTCGTTGGGTATGCTGAAGGCAGTGTATTCGATGTTGAGCTCGGTCTTCAGACGGTCGGGCTTGAGGAGCAGGGTGCAGATGTGCACCGACTCTGGGTTGCGCGTGCCGATGCTCTCTATCATGCGCTTCATGGTCAAACCGCTCTCCACAATGTCCTCCACTATGATTACGGTCCTACCACTGAGATCCTCGTTGATGCCGATAACCTCCTTTACCTTTCCCGACGAAGTGGTGCCCTGATAACTTGCCAACTTAACGAACGAGATCTCGCACGGAATGGTTATCTCGCGCATCAGGTCTGCAGCAAACACAAACGAGCCGTTGAGCACGGCAAGGAGAAGCGGATTCTTGCCTGCCATGTCCTTGCTTATCTGCCCTGCGACAGCCTTCACTCTTTCCTTGATTTCTGCCTCGGAAATCATCGGAATGAACTCTTTATCCTTGATTTTTATCGAATTCATATAGCGTTTTCATAAATTTTGGGGCAAAATTACTAAAAATCTGCCAAAGAATGGCATGGTTTAGCATTAATTTTGTATTTTTGCACGTATGAAAATATTTACAAGCGCTCAAATACACGAGTTAGACAAATATACAATAGAACATGAGCCGATAAAATCCATCGATCTCATGGAACGTGCGGCAGGGAAATTGACCGCCGCAATAAAGGAATTGTGGGACGACGGCACCAAAGTTGTGGTCTTTGCTGGACCGGGCAACAACGGTGGCGACGCACTCGCCGTGGCACGAATGCTCGCCAACGAGGGATATGAGGTGTCGGCATGGCTCTTCAACACCACGGGAAGGCTCTCGCCCGACTGCAAACAGAACCGCGACCGACTGGACGGTGTAAAGAAGATGAAGTCGTTTGTCACGGTGACTGACGAGTTTGACCCTCCTGTGCTCGATGCGGGCACACTTGTGGTGGACGGACTTTTCGGGTCGGGACTTAACAAGCCTCTCACTGGCGGCTTCGCCTCGTTGGTGAAATACATCAATGCCTCGCAAGCCACGGTGGTGAGCATCGACATTCCATCGGGACTGATGACCGAGAGCAACGAATACAACGTGAAGGCAAACATCATTCGCGCCAACGTGACACTGACACTGCAACAGCCGAAACTGTCATTCCTCTTCCCTGAGAACCAACAGTATATAGGCACGGTGAAAGTGCTCGACATTGGCTTGAGCCAAGAGGGAATAAATGCTATGGATGCCCATTTCACGGTGATGGAGAGGGACGATGTAGCTTGCCGCATAATAGGGCGCAACGATTTTGCACACAAGGGCACCATGGGTCACGCACTGCTCATAGCTGGAAGCCGAGGCATGGCAGGGGCGGCAATGCTCGCGACAAAGGCGTGCCTGAGGTCAGGAGTGGGCAAAGTTACGGTACACACTCCCGGTGCCAACATACTGCCATTGCAAATTGGTGTCCCCGAGGCAATACTCCACATCGACCCCAACGACAACATCATGACCGAGGCTGTAAACACCGAGAGCTATCAGGCTGTGGGCATAGGACCGGGGCTTGGCACCGACGAGATGACTGCGATAACACTAATCGGACAGATGCGCCGCACGCAGTGCCCGATGGTGATTGACGCCGACGCGATAAACATACTCGCTGCCCACAAGGCATGGATGCAGCAACTGCCCGCAGGTACAATCATGACTCCACACATTGGGGAGTTTGAGCGGCTTGAAGGCTCTTCGTCCGACAGTTACGAGCGTCTTGCAAAAGCCATGATACTTGCCGAGCGCCAACAGGCTTACATAGTGCTGAAAGGCCACAACACGGCAATAATCACTCCTGGAGGACGCGTGACATTCTGTCCGACAGGCAACTCAGGGATGGCAACGGCAGGAAGTGGCGACGTGCTGACGGGCATCATCACTGCCCTACTCGCCCGAGGCTACAAGCCTCTCGATGCCTGCATGGTGGGAACCTATCTGCATGGTCTTGCAGGCGACATAGCCGCCGATGAAGTTGGCGTAGAGAGCCTCATAGCCAGCGACATCATCCGCTGTCTGCCAAAAGCGCTTAAAGAGGTAAGAGGTGAGAGTTAAGAGAGAGGAGGGTGGAGAGAGGAGTGAGATTACTGCACTGCGCAGATGTCTCAATCTCAAATCCAGGCTCACACTAATCTCACTCCTCTCTCCCCACTCCTCTAAACAACAATAACATTATAACTATATGAAAAAAACATTGATTTTTGGAATGTTGCTTGCATCAGCAACGGCATTTTGCCAAACACAAATAAGCGACTACAAACCAGGACTAACTCCTGAAGGCGCAGTGTATTTCCTGCCAAAGACTGCCATAAGGGTGGCTGTGAAGGTGGAGAAAACGACATATACTCCCGGAGAGTTCTGCAAATATGCCGAGCGCTATCTTAGGTTGAACAACGTGCAGCGCACGCCATCGGTGACACATCGCATAATAGACTGCAACATAATGCCATACGGCGAGGCTGACAAGTCGAAAGCCTTTGCCGTGAAGTTCAACGCAAAGTCGGCTGCCTGCAACGTGAGACTGACCGACGACGGACGACTCGTGGCTCTCAACACAGAGCCTACGGCAGAGCTTAAGTTCGCAAACTTCACGCCTGCGCCAAAGCCACAGCCTGTCAACACCCGTGACTTCATGAGCGAGGAAATACTGTCGGCTGGCAGCACGGCTAAGATGGCGGAGCTGACAGCACGCGAGATTTACGACATTCGCGAGAGCAAGAACGCACTCAACCGTGGCGAGGCTGACTTCATGCCAAAGGACGGAGAGCAGCTTCGAATAATGCTCGCCAACCTAAACAATCAGGAACGCATACTGTCGAGCACATTCAGCGGAACAACCACAAAGGACACCACAGAGGTGATATTCACGCTCTGCCCCGAGGAGGAAATAGAACGACAGGTGGCGTTCCGCCTTTCGCGCCAGCTTGGCATAGTGGATGCCGACGATCTTTCGGGCACGCCTTATTATATTAGTATAAAAGATTTGAAGACTGTTCCCGAGGAAGCTCCAAGCGACGGAAAGAAAAAGAAGGAGAAAGAGGATGGCATCTACGTGAACGTGCCAAGCAAGATAGCTGTCACCATACTTGAGGGCAACAACCCCATTGCATCGACAGAATTTCAGGCAGGACAGTTCGGACACACCGAGCTCCTCAGCGGCGAACTCTTCAACAAGCGCTACACCACCCGCCTGAAAATCAATCCAACGACAGGTGGCGTGGAGAAGCTCGACGCTGAGATGCCGAACTAAGACTCTATCTCGCGTACATAGCAGCGGCGGCGCTTGACATATTTCGGTCCTAAAATGCGCCATTGAGACAACTCGCGGACATTGTCCTCAAGTTGCGGGCCAGTCTCCGCCCATGTTATGCCATGTGAGTTATAGACTGGTATGAGGTCAACAAAGAAGGCAGCGTTCACGCCCTTGCCCTGATAGTCGGGATGTACGGCTATGAGCATCAGCTCCACCTTGTCCTCCTGCTTCCATTTCAACGAGCGCAACAGATGGAACCAGCCAAGGGGAAACAGCCGGCCCTTGCTCTTCTGCAACGCATGGGCAAGGCTGTTCATCGTGATGGCAATTCCCACGAGCTCGCCTTTCGCGTCCTCTACGGCAGAGATGAACTGCGGATCGACAAGCGGGATATATGTTTTGGCAAAGTCCTCGACCTGACGCATGCTCAACTCAGTGAAACCAAACAGCGGTGAATAGGCACGGTTGAGCAGGTCGAAAATGCGTTGTGCATAGCCGCCCTTGGTCAGCTCCTTGCGTGTCACCTTCCTCAATTTCAGTCCCAGCATGTCCAACGACCTTGTCGCCACACGGTTGAACAATGGCGGTACCTCGCTAGGCACCTGCACCTGAATCTGCACCCAGTCGGCTTCCTTCTTAAATCCGTGTCGTTCCATGTGTTGTGGATAATATGGTGGATTATAGAATGTTATCATTGAGCTACAGAGGTCGAAATCCTCTACGAGCATTCCCTCCTTGTCGAAATCGGAAATGCCCAAAGGACCTTGTATTTGGGTCATTCCTCGCTCACGTCCCCATTCTGCCACGGCATCGAGGAGGGCTTTTGATACTCTCTCATCATCAACAAACTCTATCATTGTGAAGCGCACGCAGCGTGTGTGCCATTTCTCGTTTGCCTTGTGGTTGATTATGCCTGCAATGCGTCCCACGACATTTCCATCGGCATCGTAAGCAACGAAAGGCACGATGTCGGAATGTTCGAGACCTGCGTTTTTCCTTGGGTCAAATGTGTTTCGAATGTCAATGTCAAGGTCAGGCACGTAGCAGGCATTGTCGGCATATAGCCTTCGTGGCAAGGCAATGAAGTCGTTCATGGACTTCCGCGACGTAGCCTCCTTTATTACAATATCCGTCATTTCTGTAGTATAAAGCTTTTTCGGGTGCAAATATACTACTTTTTTTTCAATCTTTCAATTTTTAGGAAATAAAAAAAAGGTAAGAGGTAAGAGATAAGAGGTGAGAGAATAGCACACTGCGCAGTTTCTGCCTAAAATACAGGCTCAAGCACATCTCTCACCCCTCACCTCTCACCCCTCACCTCTCACCCCTCACCTCTCACCTCTCACCTCTCACCTCTTACCTCTCACCTCTCTCATACCTAAACCAGTCAACATCAACATATCCTCCTTTTTTCTTCGTGGCATAGTTGAAGATGGCGAACTTGGAGCCCATGAAGAAGCGGCGATAGTCGAA
>CAMAGM010000101.1 GCA_945833995.1 uncultured Prevotella sp. | reverse complement strand
TGCCGATGAAGCCTTCCTGACGGTTGATGTAGAGTTTCTCGTTGGCCTCGACCACAGTGGTTGCCTCGATGGTGTCGAAGTTGCGTATCTCGGTGAGGCGCGGATGGTCCTTGCCATACTTGTCCTTTAGGAACTGGAACCAGTTGGCAGTCACCTCCACCATGTTGGCGAGGTCGCGGTCGATCTCCTCTATCTCTGCCTTTATGCGTGCCATCAGCTCGTCTGCCTTGTCCTTGTTGAACTTCAGTATGCGCTGCATCTTTATCTCAAGCAGGCGCAGGATGTCGTCCTTGGTCACCTCGCGCACAAACTGCGGATAGTAAGGCGTGAGTCGGTCGTCGATATGCTCGCACACGGCATCGACATTGGGAGCCTGCTCAAATTTCTTGTCCTTGTAGATGCGCTCCTCGATGAAGATTTTCTCCAACGAGGCGAAGTGGAACTGCTCCATAAGCTCTGCCTTTCGTATCTCCAACTCCTTGCGCAGGAGGTCCTTGGTGTGCTCAGCCGAATGGCGCAGCACGTCGCTCACGGTGAGGAACTTCGGTTTGTTGTCCTCTATCACGCAGCAGTTTGGCGAGATATTCACCTCGCAGTCGGAGAAGGCATAGAGTGCGTCGAGAGTCTTGTCGGACGAGATGCCGGGGGCGAGATGCACCTGTATCTCCACCTCGGCAGCCGTGTTGTCGTCCACCTTGCGTGCCTTTATCTTGCCTTTCTCTATTGCCTTCAGTATGGAGTCGATGAGTGTAGTCGTGGTCTTGCCGAAAGGTATCTCGCGAATTACGAGCGTCTTGTTGTCGAGTTTCTCTATCTTCGCCCTCACCTTCAGCACTCCTCCACGCTGTCCGTCGTTGTAGCGGCTCACGTCGATGCTTCCCCCCGTAGGGAAGTCGGGATAGAGCTGGAACGGCTGTCCGTGCAGATAGGCTATGGCAGCGTCGCACAGCTCGCAGAAGTTGTGGGGCAGGATTTTCGACGACAAGCCCACGGCAATGCCCTCGGCTCCCTGTGCCAGAAGCAAGGGATATTTCACGGGCAGCGTTATCGGCTCCTTGTTCCTTCCGTCGTAGCTTAGCTGCCACTCAGTTGTCTTGGGGTTGAAAACGGTGTCGATGGCAAACTTCGACAGTCGCGCCTCAATGTATCGGGGTGCGGCGGCGCGGTCGCCGGTGAGTATGTTTCCCCAGTTTCCCTGCGTATCGACGAGCAGGTCCTTCTGTCCCAGCTGCACCAGTGCGTCGCCAATGGAGGCATCGCCATGGGGATGGAACTGCATGGTATGCCCGACGATGTTCGCCACCTTGTTGTAGCGTCCGTCGTCCATACGCTTCATAGAGTGAAGTATTCTTCGCTGCACGGGTTTCAGTCCGTCCTCGATGTGCGGCACGGCACGTTCGAGTATTACATACGATGCGTAGTCGAGAAACCAGTTCTGATACATGCCGCTGAGATGGTGCACGGCAGATGCGTCAAACCTGTTCACAGGCTTGTAGTCAGAGTGCTGTTGGGTAGTGTCCTCGTCGAGGATACTGTTGTCTTTTATTTCGTCTATTTCGTCGCTCATGAGGTTAATCAAGTATTTCTTAGGCGCAAAAGTAATAAAAAGAAACGAATTTTGCAAATATTGTGTTATTTTCTTTTGTTTTTCGCTCAACATACATTACCTTTGCACCCGAAATTTCGAAATTATACACATTATTATGGCACAAGAAGACGTTTTTAAGAAAATAGTATCGCACTGCAAGGAGTATGGATTCGTATTCCCAAGCAGCGAGATCTATGATGGATTGGGAGCCGTTTACGACTACGGACAGAACGGTGTGGAACTGAAAAACAACATCAAGCAATACTGGTGGAAGAGCATGGTGCTGCTGCACGAGAACATCGTGGGCATCGACTCTGCCATCTTCATGCACCCAACGATATGGAAGGCAAGTGGACACGTTGACGCATTCAACGACCCACTCATCGACAACCGCGACTCGAAGAAGCGCTATCGCGCCGACGTGCTCATCGAGGACCAGATTGCCAAATATGACGAGAAGATACAGAAGGAAGTGGCTAAGGCACGCAAGCGCTTTGGCGACTCGTTCGACGAGGCAAAATATCTTGAGACAAGCGAGCGCGTGAAGGAGACCGTGGAGAAGCGCGACGCACTCCACGCACGCTATGCCGAGGCAATGCAGGGTCCAGACCTTGAGGCGCTGAAGCAGATTATCCTGGACGAGGAGATTGTAGATCCTATCAGCGGTACGAAGAACTGGACCGACGTACGTCAGTTCAACCTCATGTTCTCTACTGAGATGGGAGCCTCTGCCGACGCTTCGATGAAGGTATATCTGCGTCCGGAGACGGCACAGGGCATCTTCGTGAACTACCTGAACGTGCAGAAGACCGGCCGCATGAAGATTCCTTTCGGCATTGCACAGATAGGCAAGGCGTTCCGCAACGAGATTGTCGCACGCCAGTTCATCTTCCGCATGCGTGAGTTTGAGCAGATGGAGATGCAGTTCTTCGTTAAGCCTGGCACTGAGCTCGACTGGTTCCCAAAGTGGAAGCAGACCCGCATGGCTTGGCACCAAGCACTTGGCTTCGGAGCAGAGAACTACCGTTTCCACGACCACGACAAGCTGGCTCACTATGCCAACGCTGCCACCGACATCGAGTTTAAGATGCCGTTCGGATTCAAGGAGGTGGAGGGTATCCACAGCCGCACCAACTTCGACCTCTCGCAGCATGAGAAGTTCTCGGGCAAGAGCATAAAATATTTCGACCCACAGACCAACGAGAGCTACACTCCGTATGTAATCGAGACCTCTATCGGCGTTGACCGCATGTTCCTCTCTATCATGTGCCACGCCTACGAGGAGGAGAAGCTGGAGAACGGCGAGACACGCGTGGTGCTGAAGTTGCCAGCAGCCTTGGCTCCCGTGAAGCTCGCAGTGATGCCACTGGTGAAGAAGGACGGACTGCCAGAGAAGGCACGCGAGATAATAAACGACCTGAAGTTCCACTTCAACTGCCAGTACGACGAGAAGGACTCCATCGGCAAGCGCTACCGCCGTCAGGATGCCATCGGCACTCCTTACTGCGTGACCGTTGACCACGACACACTGAACGACAACTGCGTGACACTGCGTTTCCGCGACACCATGGAGCAGGAGCGTGTGCCAATAGCAGAGCTAAACAGCATTATCGAGGACAAGGTGAGCATCGCAAGCCTGCTGAAAAAGTTGCAGTAAGTTTTTTGGGAGTTAAAGGAGTTAAAGGAGTTCAGGGAGTTAAAGACGTATGTCTAAGCCTGAAATTTACCATAGGAAGCGAAAAAACAAATGTATATAAAGAAAATAATCTTTTCCATGCTCATGACGGTCGTGGCACTATTTGCCTCGACCTCATGCAGCGAGGATGACGGCATTGTAGAGGAGTTTCCCGACTGGCAAGTGCGCAACGAGTCGTATTTCAACCACCTTACCGACTCGGTGCAGGCTCTCATAGCCAGCGGACGCACCGACTGGAAGCGCATACGCACTTGGTCGAAGGGCGAAGGGGATTTCCTCACCAACGGCGACTACATAATTGTACACGTCATAAATAGCGCACCGGCTGTGGAGACCGCCTCGCCGATGTACACCGATTCCGTTGCCGTACACTACAAGGTCAACATCCTGCCCTCAACATCCTATCCCAACGGACTGAAGGTAGACGCGAGCTACATAGAGCCGTTTGACCCCGACGTTGCCGTTCCTGCCAAGCTATACACAGGCGGCGGACTGATTGACGGATTCACCACCGCGCTACAGCACATGCGCAGAGGCGACCGTTGGAAGGTGTATATGCCCTATCAGCTTTGCTACGGCGAAACGGGCAAAGACAACATTCCAGGCTACAGCACACTGATATACGACATGATGCTACAAGACTTCTGGAGCAAATAAGGATCTTTAGGAATCAAGATAAACGAAAACGCAAGCAAGAGCGAATGCCCTGCTTGCGTTTTTTCGTTTATACCTTTATTATATGTTCCAAACAACCTATGAAAGTTTTCCCAAATGCCTTTCTTTTTTATATTTCACGCCGTGAAATGTATGTTGCACGCCGTGAAATATACGTTGCACGCCGTGAAATGTACGTTTCACGCCGTGCAACATAACACAGGCTACTGTTCTGACAAAAGTTCTAAGCCGTTTTCTGATATTTCTATAAGCCTACGCTTATACAAATCGCCAACAGCCTTCTTAAAGGTCTTCTTGCTTACCTTGAAGCGGTCGGATATCAGTTCGGCAGGACTCTTGTCGCCAAGGTCGCAATGTCCGTTGTTGTCCTTCAGATACTGTAGCAGCACCTCGGAGAACTCCTCAGTGTTGCGGCGGCCTGTGGGCTGTATGGTCACGTCAATCTTTCCGTCGGGACGCACACGGTCAACATAGCCTTTCAGGCGGTCGCCAGTGGTGAGCGGACGGAACACCTGGTCCTCATACACCAGTCCGCCATACTTATTGTCGATGATGACCTTGAAGCCAAGCTCCGTCTTCTGCCACACGAGCAAGTCCACCTCGTCGCCATGACGGTAGGTCGGCATCTCACGGCTCAGGTAGTGCTCCACCTTTGCCGATGCCACCATGCGATAGCTGTCCTCGTCGATGCCCACATGCACGATGTAGCCCTGTCCCTTCTCCATGCGCTTCTTCTGCTCGCGGAACGGACAGAAAAGGTCTTTCATCAGTCCCCAGTTGAGGAACGCTCCATACTCGTTCACCCAAGCCACCTCAAGATAGGCGAAGTCGCCCACCTTAGCCAATGGCTGCAAGGTGGTAGCCACAGGACGCTCGTCCTGGTCGAGATAGACAAAAACGAGTATTGCGTCGCCAACTTTCAGTCCCTTAGGCACATATCTTGTTGGCAACAGTATCTCACCCTCGACTCCTCCGTCGAGATACATTCCAAAGTCAACCTCCTTTACCACCTGCATGAGGTTGTAGTCTCCAAGTCTAATCTTCTCCATGTATTTCTTATTTTATGTATTTGGAAGGTAGTAATTAGAGGGTAGAAGGTAGAGGGTAGAAGGTAGAGATTAGTGAAGGTCATATAGGCAAATCTCAACCTTCTACCCTCTACCTACTACCCTCTTGATTATCTTCATTAAGCATTATATTTCCGTCCTTCATGTGTATGGTGCGGTCGGTGATGGAGGCGAGCTGCTCGTCGTGGGTTACGATGACGAAGGTCTGCCCAAACCGGTCACGAAGGTCGAAGAACAGTTGGTGAAGCTCTGCCTTGTTCTTTGTGTCGAGACTGCCCGAAGGCTCGTCGGCAAGAATCACGGCTGGATTGTTCACCAAGGCACGTGCCACGGCAACACGCTGTTTCTCTCCACCAGAGAGTTCGTTGGGTTTGTGCGACGCACGCTCGGCAAGCCCCATGAAGTCGAGCAACTCCATTGCCCTCTGCCTTGCCTCCTTCGGCGACTTGCCTGCTATGAAGGCTGGAATCATGATGTTCTCAATGGCAGTGAACTCAGGCAAGAGCTGATGGAACTGGAACACGAAACCCACGTGGAGGTTGCGGAACTCCGACAGTTTCTTCTGCCCCATGCTGCCAACGTCGATGGAGTCAACCACCACGCTGCCCTCGTCGGGACGGTCGAGCGTTCCCATTATCTGCAACAGGGTGGTCTTTCCCGCTCCACTTGGACCGACGATGCTGACCACCTCACCCTTGTCAATATGCAAGTCGATGCCCTTGAGCACCTCCAACGAGCCGAAGCTCTTATGTATATTCTTTAAGTCAATCATATCTTTTTGTTTTTCAATTTCAAAGTCTCCACCCATTTAAGCAACGTGGCGTAGGCACTCTCGCTGTCGCGACGCTGTGGGGCGGTGAAGGTCATCACGTCCTGCGGCTGACCGTGCTGGTCGGGATAAAGGATTATGAGGCTGCACGACGGGAAACTCTCGGAAAGCTCTATAGGCAGGCGCTCGAAGGCAGGCTTGTAGCTCACGGTGCCTATTCGTGCGGTGACGACCACGAGCAGGTGGTCCTCGTTCACCTTGTCCTCCAGTGTGGTGATGTCCTTCCAGTGTGCCAGTTCCTCAAACTCCATCCTCACCTCGGGATGACGGTTCCTAATGTATTCCTCTATCAGTCCGTTGGTCTTTTGCCTTGCGTGGAATATAATCTTGCAGCCAATGTTGCTTGCAAGGCGCGAGAGATGCTCAATCCAGCGGTAGAAGCCGGGCTCGAACTCAACCCTCGACGGCACAGCCACATGTATGCGGCGCATGGTGTTGAGAGGCTTCAGTATGCGGCAAATCATTATCTGGCGGTTAATCTCCGTTATCAGTCCCGGGGTGTATGCGCCCCAGAAGGAGTCGTTGGGCGATGTCTTGCGGTGCAGTCCCATGATAATCTCCGACGCGTCGAACTCCTTGAAGGCGTGCTTAATGCCATTGGCTATGTTTGTTGACAGGCGGCTCTGTGTCTGCATGCGCACATCTGCCGATATTGCCGTCTCCTCGGCACGCTCGAGAATGTTGCGTCCTTCCTTGCGGTTGCGGTTGCTGTTCACATCGTCATACACCACGTTGAGACCTATTAGCCCGCGGTTGAGCCGCTTGTTGCGCATCATGATGGCGAGGTTAACGAGCGTGTCGGCATCCTCGTCGTGCTGCAGCGGTAGAAGTATCTTCTCGTCGTCGTGGGCAGCCTTGTCAGGCTCCGCTATGTTCAGTTTCTCCTTCAGGAGAATTGCCTGTGCGGAGTTGTCAACCACTATGGAGCTGATGATGCAGGTGAAGAGAATCATCATCACCACACCGTTGAGCACGTTGGCGTCGAACACATAGGAGCCATCGGGCAACATCATGTGCATGCCCACCATGGTCATGGCTATGCCACCAGCGGCATGCGCCTCGGTAAGACCGAACATCATGTGACCTGAGAGGAGCGGTGCCTTGAAGATGAGGCACGAGGCGTAGGCTGCCACTGCCTTGCCAAGGGTGGCGAAAACCACCATGCAGAAGACCACCCAAAGGGTGTCGTAGCCATGGAACAACACGCGTATGTCGATCAACATTCCCACACCGATGAGGAAATAGGGAATGAAAAGGGCGTTGCCGATAAACTCGATGCGGTTCATCAGGGGCGACACGCTCGGTATGTAGCGGTTGAGCGTCAGTCCTGCCATGAAAGCTCCGAAGATGCCCTCAAGACCGCAAAACTCCGAGACGGCGGCACTGAGGAAAAGCACGCTCATGGTGTAGATATAGAGCATGACGGAGTCGTCGTAGTGGTTGAAGAACCAGCGCGTCAGCTTAGGAATGACGATGGAGAGCGAGGCACAGAAAAGTATCACCTTGGTGACGAAAAGCACCCAGAACGTGACACCCACGTCGCCACTCGCCGAGCCCACTATGGCTGCGAGGATGAGCAGCGAGAGCGTAAGGGCTATCATTGACGAGCCCACACTGAGAGCCACACTCGGATGCTTCTGCAAGCCGAACTTGCAGACTATCGGGTAGGCAATGAGCGTGTTGGAGGCGAAGATACAGGCAAGCAGCAGCGAGGTCATCTCGGAATAGCCCAAGAGGAAGATGCCCACGAGATAGGCGGTGCAGAACGGAATTGCGAACGTGAGCAGACCGAAGATGAGGAACTGCCGTTGCCGCTTCCTAATGTTGGTAAGGTTCATCTCCAAGCCAGCGAGGAACATGATGTAGAGCAGGCCTACCCTACCAAAAAGCTCGAACGACGAGTCGCGCTCGAGAATGTTGAGGCCATAGCGTCCTACTATGATGCCGGCAAGCACCATGCCAATGATGTGTGGGATGCGCAACCGTGACATCACGATAGGCGCAAACAGGATTATGCAGAGCACGACAAAGAAAATCAATGTCGGGTCGGTAATCGGGAAATATTGCGAAATATCGGGCATCTTTTTCAGCTGATTTTCATTTCTTTGTGCAAAGGTGCAAAAAAAATATCATATTTCAGTCATTATTCCTTAAAATTTAAAGGTTAATTGCATTAAATGTTGTAATTTTGCACCCGAAAAGGCGAAAACGACAAAGAAATAGAACATTAACAACATAAAAAGAAGAAAGATATGAAAGTAGCTATTGTTGGAGCGAGTGGCGCAGTGGGACAGGAGTTCCTGCGCGTTCTCGACCAGAGAAACTTCCCAATGGACGACCTCGTACTGTTCGGCTCTCAGCGCAGCGCCGGAACAAAATACACGTTCAGGGGCAAGGAGTATGAAGTAAGACTGTTGCAGCACAACGACGATTTCAAGGACATCGACATCGCGTTCACGTCGGCTGGAGCAGGCACGTCGAAGGAGTTTGCCGAGGACATCACAAAGTATGGTTGCGTGATGATCGACAACTCAAGCGCATTCCGTATGGACGAGGACGTGCCACTGGTAGTGCCTGAGTGCAACGCCGAGGACGCGCTGAACCGTCCACGCGGCATCATCGCCAACCCCAACTGCACCACAATCATGATGGTCGTGGCACTGCAGCCATTGGAGAAGCTGAGCCACATCAAGAGAATCCACATCGCCAGCTATCAGAGTGCGAGCGGAGCGGGTGCGGCTGCCATGGCAGAGCTGCAGGAGCAGTACCGACAGATAATGAACGACGAGCCAGTGACGGTGAAGAAGTTCGCCTACCAGTTGGCATACAACGTAATACCACAGATTGACGTGTTCCAGCCAAACGGCTACACGAAGGAGGAGATGAAGATGTTCAACGAGACACGCAAGATCATGCACAGCGACGTGAAGTGCTCTGCAATGTGCGTTCGCGTGTCGTCGCTCCGCTCACACTCGGAGTCGGTTTGGATTGAGACCGAGCGTCCTATCTCCGTTGAGGAGGCACAGAAGGCAATAGCTGAGGCTCCTGGCTGCACGCTGCAGGACGACCCAGCAAACCTTGTCTATCCAATGCCTCTCGACACGGCAGGAAAGGACGACGTTTATGTGGGCCGCATCCGCAAGGACCTGTCTGACGAGAACGGCCTGACTTTCTGGCTCAGCAGCGACCAAATACGCAAGGGAGCAGCCCTCAACGCCGTGCAGATTGCCGAGTACCTCATAAAGGTGGGCAACGTAAAATAAGACAAACAATACACTCATTTTTATAGGAATCGGAAGCAAGACGTTTTGTTTTACTTCCGGTTCCTTTTTTATTTTCACCTTACCTATGGAAACCATCACTATACAACTACCGATAGAGAACTTGGAGATTGACTCCAAGACAGGAAACCTGATTATCAACATCAACGGCGACGCGCTGAAGGGCTTGATGGGGAAAGATGACAAGGTCGTGGAGAAAGGAGGAAGGAAATACAAGAAATCGAGGTTCAGCGTGTTCATGGAATGGATGATAGACAAGCTTCTGAGCAAAGGCAAGAAACGGTCGGCGGAGGCTTACCAGACCACGCTCAACAGCTTCATGGCATTTAGGAACAACGAGGACATCTACCTCTATGAGATAAAGGCACCGCTGATAGAGCGATACCAGGCGTGGCTGAAACGCAAGGGAGTGACGCTGAACACCATCTCGTTCTACATGCGCATAATGAGGACGGCATACAACAACGCGGTGGAGTACAACCTGACAAGCGACATGCATCCCTTCAGGAAAGTCTATACGGGCATTGCGAAGACAACGAAACGCTCGGTAACGCTTGAGGTGATGAAGGAGATAAGGCATTTCGCCACCGACGACCCGAACATCGCCTTTGCCCGCGACATGTTCCTCTTTAGTTTCTACACGCGGGGAATGTCGTTCGTCGATATGAGCTACCTGAAGACAACCGACATAGTGGACGGTATGTTGCACTATGCACGCAAGAAGACGGGACAGGAGATAGACATTGAGTGGACCACGGAACTGCAGGAGATAGTGGATAGGAACCCATCGTGCAACGAGCCCTATCTGCTACCGATAATAAAGAAGAGCAACGGAAAGGAGCGCAACCAGAAACGCTACAAGCAGACCATCGTGAACGAGAACCTGAAGAAAATTTCGAAAGCCCTGCAACTGAAGGAACCGCTGACCATGTATGTGGCGCGACACACATGGGCAAGTCTCGCACGCGACACGGGAATACCACTGAAGACCATCAGCCTCGCTATGGGACACGAGTCGGAGAAAACCACGCAGATATATCTGAAAAACCTCGACGTGAACGCCGTTGACCGTGCCAACCGCGAGATCATCAATCTCATCAACACATGAAAAAAACGAAGGTGCACCGACATCACGTCGGGCACCTTCGATAATTCTATAACATGGAAAAAATCAAATTGTCTTATTTCACGGGAGCTGCGGCTGCCGAGCCATCGTAAGCCCACTTGTAGTAAGAGGCTCCGTGGACGAAACCGGCTCCAAAGGCTGTGAAAATCAGGTTGTCACCCTTCTTCAGGCGGCTCTCATTGTCCCAAAGGGCAAGAGGAATGGTGGCGGCACTCGTGTTGCCATAGTGCTCGATGTTCACCATAACATTGTCCATTGGCAGGTCGAGACGCTTTGCAACAGCCTCGATTATGCGCATGTTCGCCTGATGGGGAACGACAAAAGCAATGTTGTCCTTGTTCAGGTTGTTGCGCTCGGCAATGATTGCACAGTCGTCGCTCATGCTCGTTACGGCATAGCGGAACACCGTACGGCCCTCCTGATAGAGGTAGTGCAGACGGTGGTCAACGGTGAAGTGTGAGGGTGGGCATACTGAGCCACCTGCCTTGAGGTGAAGGAAAGGCAAGCCTTTGCCATCGGTACGGAAATGGGCATCCATCACGCCGATATTCTGCTCTTCGGTAGCCTCTACAAGAACAGCTGCGGCACCATCGCCGAAAAGGGCGCAGGTGGAGCGGTCCTTATAGTCAACAACCGACGACATCTTGTCGGCACCGATGACGATAATCTTCTTACAGCGTCCGCTCTGAATCATGGAAGCGGCAACGTCGAGTGTGTAGAGGAATCCGCAGCAAGCTCCCCACATGTCGAACGCAAAGGCATTCTTCAAGCCCAACTTGCCCAAAACGATAGAGGCAGTGGACGGGAACTTGTAATCGGCAGTTGACGTAGTGACGATGAGCGCATCGATGGAGTCTGGGTCAACACCAGTCTTCTGCATGAGCTGCTTGGCAGCCTTACGTGCCATATATGAAGTGCCGAGTCCTTCCTCAGTAAGGATTCGGCGCTCTTTGATTCCTACACGCGTCATAATCCACTCGTCGTTGGTGT
>CAMAGM010000100.1 GCA_945833995.1 uncultured Prevotella sp. | reverse complement strand
TAACTCCTTTAACTCCATGAACTCCAAAGGTTTATCAAATCAGAAACTTGAATAACTTATATGATAAGCCCCTCCAACTCCCCCAGGGCTATGGTTTTATTGGGTCTTCAGCGTACAGGTCACGAGTGTAGGGGCGGAAACATGTTGCCACCCCTACACTCGTTGGGTTAGATTATTCTTCCATAAGCTTGCGGTAGCGGCCTTTCTTTATTTCCTCATTGCCGAGGCGACGCGCCTTGTTGATCTCGTAGTCGGAGTAGCTGCCTTCGAAATAGAAGACCTCACCGTTGCCCTCGAAGGCGAGGATGTGGGTGCAGATGCGGTCGAGGAACCAACGGTCGTGACTGATGACCACGGCACAGCCGGCAAACGCCTCAAGACCTTCCTCAAGGGCACGGAGGGTGTTGACGTCGATGTCGTTGGTAGGCTCGTCGAGGAGCAGCACGTTGCCTTCCTGTTTCAGGGCAAGGGCGAGCTGCAGACGGTTGCGCTCACCGCCGGAGAGGACGCTGCAGAGCTTGCTCTGGTCGGTGCCGGAGAAGTTGAAGCGTGAGATGTAGGCACGGGCATTCACGTCGCGACCTCCCATGCGTATGGTCTCGTTGCCCTGTGAGATGACATCATAGACGGTCTTGGTGGGGTCGATGTCCTTATGCTGCTGGTCAACGTAGGCGAGCTTTACGGTCTCACCCACCTCGAATGTTCCTCCGTCGGCTTTCTCCAATCCCATGATGAGGCGGAAGAGGGTTGTCTTTCCCGCTCCGTTGGGACCTATCACGCCCACGATGCCGTTAGGCGGCAGCATGAAGTTGAGGTCGCTGAAGAGCACCTTCTCGCCGAAAGCCTTCTGGACGTGCTGAGCCTCGATGACCTTGTTGCCGAGACGCGGGCCGTTGGGGATGAAGATCTCCAGCTTCTCCTCGCGCTCCTTCTGCTCCTGGTTGAGCATCTGCTCGTAGCTGTTGAGACGAGCCTTTCCCTTTGCCTGACGAGCCTTCGGTGCCATGCGCACCCACTCCAGCTCGCGCTCAAGGGTCTTGCGGCGCTTGGAGGCAGACTTCTCCTCCTGCTCCATGCGCTTGGTCTTCTGGTCGAGCCACGACGAGTAGTTGCCTTTCCATGGAATGCCCTCGCCACGGTCGAGTTCGAGAATCCACTCGCTAACGTCGTCGAGGAAGTAGCGGTCGTGGGTAACGGCGATGACGGTTCCCTCATACTGCTGGAGGTGCTGCTCAAGCCAGTCGATGCTCTCTGCGTCGAGGTGGTTGGTAGGTTCGTCGAGCAGCAGCACGTCGGGCTTTTGCAGCAGGAGGCGGCAGAGAGCCACGCGGCGGCGCTCACCACCGGAGAGGTTTGTCACTGCCCAGTCGGCGGGAGGACAGCGCAGGGCGTCCATGGCGCGCTCGAGCTTGGAGTCGATGTTCCATGCGTCGGTGGCATCGATGATGTCCTGCACCTCAGCCTGTCGCTGCATGAGCTTGTCCATCTTGTCGGGGTCGCCATAGTACTCCTCCAGTCCGAACTTCTGGTTGATGTCCTCATACTCAGCAAGTGCGTCGTAGATGTGCTGCACGCCTTCCATGACGTTCTCCTTGACTGTCTTAGCCTCGTTGAGAGGTGGGTCCTGTGGCAGATAGCCCACGGTATAGCCAGGGCTCCACACCACTTCGCCCTGTGTGGGCTGTTCGAGTCCTGCGATGATTTTCATCAGGGTTGATTTACCTGCGCCGTTAAGACCGATGATGCCGATCTTGGCGCCATAGAAGAACGATAGATAGATGTTCTTCAGAATCTGCTTCTGATTCTGTGGGATGATTTTCGATACTCCCACCATCGAGAAGATAATTTTCTTGTCGTCAACTGTTGCCATAATAATATTTTTAAGAGGAGAGAGGAATGTGGAGTGTGGAGTGAGGAGAGAGGAGTGAGATTAGCGAGAGCTTGGATTTGAGGTTGAGACAACTGCGCAGTGCAGTATTCTCACTCCTCACTCCTCTCTCCTCACTCCTCGAAGACACTCCTCACTCCTCTCTCCTCACTCCACACTTACAAATTAAACTTTCCACTCACATGCAACAACGATAGGAAATAGACCATTCCTTCGTAGTAGCGGAATTTGCCTGTTGGAGGGGCGGCATCCCATAAGCGCTGGACGAACTCGCGGGCGAGAGCCTGGTCGTCGGCAGTGGAATGGGCAAGGGCAAAGGCTCCTACGGCGTTCGCACCAGCCATGCCACGGGAGTAGTCGCCAAAGGCATGGGTGCCGTCGAGGGCGAAATGCCCATGGGTGAAGTTGTCGGACTTGAAGAAGCGGAGCAGGCGGCGCATGGTGGCTGTCTGACGTTTCTTGTCCTTTCCCCAGAGGTTGTAGTCCATACCCACGTTCATGGCGCAGCGTATGGCATCGTACATATATATAGATGTGTCGTAGGCGGCATGGGGCCATCGGTATGGCGAGCCGTCGTAGTTGCTGTAGTCGGGATAGAGTCCCGTGGCGGGGTCGGCAGAGTCGATGAGGTGCTGACGTGCCGCCTTAGCAGCCTTTTTCCAGAACTTGCGGTCCTTCTCAGCCACCTTTGCCCAATAGTCGAGGAAGGCGGGTAGCTGGTATGAGGGGTCGCTGAAGCCATGTCCCGCACGGTCGGGGACGAAGGTGACGAGGCAGTTGTCGCGGTTGTAGAGGTTATAGACCCCCGTCCGCTCGCCGTCCTTCGACATGGTCTTCTGCAATATCTCGTTAGCCTCGCGGGCATAGCGTGGCTCATTCCATCGGTCGGCGGCGAGGAAGAGTGCCGTGGCGAAATATATCTCGCCGTCGGAGGCGTTGCTGCCTCCAAACTGGGTGCCGTCGGTGTGGCATTGCCAACAGAAATATCCGTCCCAAGGCGAGTCGGCGGGATAAGCCATATAGCGTTTCACCCATGTCCATATCTTGTCGAACTCCTCGCGCTTGTCCATCTGCACACTTATCATCATGCCATACGACACGCCCTCGGAGCGCACGTCGTTGCTTCCCGTGTCCATGACGAAAGCCAGCCCGTCGGCGGTCTCGTAATAGACGCTCTTCTGCCCGTCAGCCTCGTAGAGACTGAGGTCGCCGGGGGTGAAGAAATGCTCCCACACCTGCTGCAGCTTGTTTTCCACCTCCGCGTCGGTCTTGCCAAGCAGGGTCTTGAAAAGGTTCTCGGCAGTGGCGTTGAGGCTTGCTGCCGCAATGATGACAAATGTCAATAGCGCTTTTTTCATAATTTGGATAATAACTTGGTTTTAGGCTTGCAAAATTAATATATTTCTGACATAATACAAAATAAAAAGTAATTTTTGCATATTTCTTTTGTTTTTTCACACTTTTCCACTACCTTTGCAGCAGAAAAATTGCAATTTTTGTTTTATGGACATAAGAAAACTATTTCCAGTGGCTGCCGTCGTGGCTGCCACATTCGCCTTTACGGCGTGCCAAGAGAAGAAATTCCAGATTGAGGGAACCATCGCCAATGCCGAGGACTCGACACTCTATCTTGAGAACATGAGCCTGCAGGGACCCGTAACGGTTGATTCGGTGAAGCTCGACGCCGATGGTGCGTTCAGCTTCAGCAGCAAGAGCCCGGAGGCTCCTGAGTTCTACCGTCTGCGCATAGCGGGACAGATAATCAACATCTCCATCGACTCGACAGAGACAGTGAGCGTGAAGGCTCAGATGCCCAACATGGCCCGCGACTATGAGGTGAGCGGCTCGGAGGAGTGTCAGAAGATCCGCACGCTGGCACTGAGGCAGATTGAGCTGCAGAACAAGGCAATAGCCATCGACAACAATACTGAGCTTGGCGCACAGGCTGCAGCCGACAGCATAAGCAAGCTGATACTGGCATACAAGAACGAGGTGAAGAGCGACTTCATATTCAAGAACCCGAAGGGTGCATCGTCGTATTTCGCACTGTTCCAAGCTATCGGCCCATACCTCATATTCAACCCACGCACGAGCAAGGACGACATAAAGGTGTTTGCCGCAGTGGCTACAAGCTGGGACACGTTCTATCCTGGCTCAGAGCGAGGCGAGAACCTCCACAACATTGCCATAGAGGGAATGAAGACGGAGCGCATAGTGAAGGCTGAGCAGCAGGCATCGATTGACGCGAGCAAGGTTTCGACAGCGGGAATAATAGACATTAAGCTGCGCGACAACAAGGGCGTGGAGCGCTCGCTGACACAGCTGAAGGGCAAGGTGGTGCTCCTGGACTTCCACATCTTCGCCATGGAAGACTCGCCAAAGCGCATACTCATGTTGCGCGAGCTATACAACAAATATCACGCTCAGGGACTGGAGATATACCAAGTGTCGCTCGACACCGACGAGCACTTCTGGAAGCAGCAGACCTCGGCTCTGCCATGGATCAGCGTGCACGACCCAGCCAGCGTGAACTCCAACAACCTCGTGCTATACAACGTCCAGTCAGTCCCCGACTTCTTCCTAATAAACAAGGAAAACACTCTCGTGAACCGTGCGGCACAGATAAAGGATGTTGACGCCGCGGTGGCGGGGTTGCTGTAAGGGTAGAAGCCCCCTCCAGCTCCCCCAAGGGGGAGAGCCACGTTAGCGCCTCCACCATGCGCAGCCATCACTCCCCCCTGGGGGAGACGGAGGGGGCTACTATTTAATAATCAACGTCGTAAGTCGCTCTGGGGCAAAGGTCTCTTGGGCGACTTGCTGTATTTGTTCGGCTGTGAGGGCATCGATGCGCTGGAAGAGGTTGTGGATGTCTTTTTCCCAACCGTAGTGGAGGAAACTCTTGCCGAAGTCGAGGGCAAAGCTCTCACGGTTGTCGCACGCCACGCCAAGCTGACCCTTTATCTGACGCTTTGCGGCATTGAGCTGCGCGGTGCTCAAGGGCTTCTCCATAACGCGCTGAAGCTCTTTCATCACAAGACGGCGGCAGCGGTTGACGTCGTGGGGGTCGCAACCGAAATAGACACACCACACACCGGTGTCGCTATAGCTAACCATAGTGCTATCAACGGTATAAACCAGTCCGTGACGCTCGCGCAACGAGAGGTTGAGGCGGGCGTTCATGCCTGGTCCTCCCAGTATGTTGTTGAGCAAGTAGAGAGCCATGCGCCGCTCGTCGTGGACGCTGTAGGCACGGTTGCCAATCATCACGTGAGCCTGATGCGTATGCCTGTCAATCGTCATCTCATGCGGATTGTAGGGCGGCAGTGGGGTGACTATGGCAGCGTCGCCAATGATGGGCTGTGAGGCAGGGAATCCCTTCGTGGTGCGCTTCAGCAGGCTTACGAGGCGCTTGAAGTCGATATCGCCGTAAGCGAAGAATATGGCGTTCTGCGGCTTGTAGTAGCGTGAGGTGAAGGCAAGGGCTGTCTCGGTGGTGTAGGTGCGCAGCTGGCTTGCCTCGCCAAGGACGTTGTGTCCGAGGGGATGACCTTGGAAGAGCATCTCCTCGAAAATATCGTAGATGAGTTCCGCGGGTGAGTCCTTATAGCTCTCTATCTCGTCGCATATCACCTCTATCTCCTTGTCGATCTCCGCCTGTGGATAGCGGCTGTGGAACACGATGTCGGAGAGCAGATCGACAGCCTTAGCCGTGTGCTCCTTCAATATGGCGGCATAATAAACCGTGTCCTCCTTGTTTGTGAAGGCATTGATGTCGCCGCCTACGGATTCGAGGCAGTTGATGATGTGCCACGCCCGTCGGTGTTCCGTTCCCTTGAACGTGGTATGCTCGCAGAAATGCGCCACACCCTCCTCACCGCGCAGCTCATTGCGTGTGCCGGCATTGATGCCGTAGCCGCAATAGACCACTGGCGAGGTGGAAGGCAAGTGTATTATGCGAAGCCCGTTAGGTAATGTAGCGGTGTTGTATTTCATTGTAATGAAATAATTAAAGAATTAAAGTTCATTTGCGCCAACGAACTTTAATCCTTTAATTCTTTAATTTTTTAATCTCGTAAAATGGCTTCTGCCATTTTGCGACCCAACTCCTCACACTTTGCGAATGTCTCGTCGTTGAGGCTCTGGCAGATATCCACTGGCTCACCTATAGGCTCGAAGTGGAGGCGGTTTTCGTTCCACTCCTGTATCTTTGCCGTTGCCTTGCTTGCCCAGCCGTAGCTGCCGAACCAACCGAGGAGGTGGTTCTTGATGTCCTTGTTGGAAAGCTCGTCGAGCAGCACGTTCATCTCGTGGTAAAGACCGGCATTGTAGGTCGGTGCGCCTACCACGAGGGCGTTGTAGCGGAACACGTCGCGTATGATGTATGAGTGGTGGGTTTTCGACACGTTGTACATCACGATGTTCCTCACGCCAGCCTCCGACGCGGCACGGGCTATCACCTCTGCCGCACGCTCGGTGTTGCCATACATGGTGCCGTAGCAGATGACAAGTCCCGGCTCTGTCTCGTATTTCGACATGGAGTCGTACATTCCCACCACCTTCTCGATGTGCTCATGCCATACGGGACCGTGGGTGGAGCAGATGTAGTCGAGCTTCACGCCAGCGAGCTTCTTCAGTGCGTTCTGCACCGGTGTGCCATATTTTCCCACGATGTTGGAATAGTAGCGCACCATCTCAAGCCAGAACGAGTCGCAGTTTATCTGTGAGTCGATTATGCCGCCGTTGAGTGCGCCGAAGCAACCGAAGGCATCGCCGGAGAAGAGCACGTTGGCGGTGAGGTCGAGAGTCATCATCGTCTCGGGCCAGTGTACCATAGGCGTGAACACAAACTGCAGCGTGTGGCTTCCAAGCGACAGCGTGTCGCCGTTCTTCACCTCCAACGTGTTGTTGTCGATGCCGTAGAATCCCCTCATCATTCCGAAGGTCTTCTTGTTGCCCACGATGGTCACGTCGGGATAGTATTTGCGTATCAGCTCTATAGCCCCGCTATGGTCGGGCTCCATGTGGTTGATGACGAGATAGTCAATCTTCCTATCACCAATCACCTGCTGGATGTTCTTTATATAAGGTATGATGAAATCCACCTCAACAGTGTCGATGAGACACACCTTCTCGTCGTTGATGATGTAGGAGTTGTATGAAACCCCGTTTGGCAATGGCCACAGTCCCTCAAAGAGGTTCTTGTTGCGGTCGTTCACGCCAACATAATAAATGTCATTAGTAATCTTTTGCATGATTTCTTACTGTTATATAATTATCAATTGTTTTGCAACACTCTCTTGCGAACATCTGCGCCGAGGCAATCAGCTTGTCCCACTGCTCCGCGGAGAGCCCGTCTTGGAATTGCTTGCGCGTTATTCCCTCTTTTATGAGACCATAGACGAAACCCGCGTTGAAGTTGTCGCCTGCCCCTATGGTGCTCACCGTCTCCATCGGCTCTACGGGATAGCTGCGGCTGATGCCGCCCTCTGCCCTCAGCTCGACGTTGTCGGCTCCCTGTGTGTAGATGAAGTTGTGGGTGTAGAAAGAGATGTCGGTGCGGTATATCTTGTCGGCATCGGTGCGTCCGAACAGCACCTCGAAGTCCTCGCGGCTTCCGCGCACGATGTCGCACATCTCAAGGTTCTCCAGCAGGTTGGGCGTTATCTTCATCACATCGTTGCGGTGTGAGGCGCGGAAGTTCACGTCGTAGTAGATTATCGCGCCGTGGCTCCTCGCATGTTCAAGGAAACCAGCCACCTGCTGACGGATTACGGGATTGACGGCATAGAACGAGCCGAACATCACCACGTCGTCGGGGTTCACCTCTGGATAGGTAAAATCGAGCTTGTCGTGTGGGTGGTCCTTGTAGAAGATATATTCCGCGTCGTTCTTCTCGTTGAGGAAAGCCAACGACAGGGGCGACTTGCTGTCCTTGTGGACATTGACGTTCGACGCGTCAACACCATTCTCCTCAAGGAAACTGATGATGCGGCGACCCACGCGGTCGTTGCCTGTCTCGCTGATGAACGATGTGTTAAGACCTGAGCGTCCGAGTGATATGAGTGCGTTGAAGACCGAACCTCCGGGGACAGCGCTCACTGGCTGGTCGCCCTTGAAAATGATGTCGAGAACTGTCTCGCCAATACCTATTACTTTTCGCATGTTTGTATCATTGTAAAATCATTCTGCAAATTTACTCATTTTATATATAATGTACGTTCTCTCTTTTTATTTTTTGTATTGCAACATTTGTATTTAACACGATTTAACGGATAGAGTGAGGAGGGAGGAGAGTATTCGAGGAGAGAGGAGGGAGGAGAGAGGAGTGAGAATACTGCACTGCGCAGTTTCCTGGCTCTCGCAAATCTCTCTCCTCACTCCTCACTCCTCACTCCTCGAATACTCTCCTCTCTCCTCACTCCACAGCTCTTTTCACCTCATCGAAAGTATTGGCGACCAATATGTGCTTCTGCCACTCGCCCCTCACCATGCCCTTGCTTGCCAAGTCGTTGAGCATGGCTATAAGGCTGTCCCAGAAGCCGTTGATGTTGTAGAGTATCACACGCTTGGCGTGGTAGCCTATGGTGGCGGAGGCAACCACGGTGAACACCTCGTCGAGCGTTCCTATGCCTCCTGGCAATGCCACGAACGTGTCGCTCTGCAACATCAGCAACTGCTTGCGGTCGGTGAGGTCGGCACAGGGAATGTGTACGTCGAGGTAGTCGCTCACCTTGCCCCTTTCCTCCACTTTCGTAGGCACCACGCCGATGGTCATTCCACCAGCCTCCTTCGCTGCCTTAGCCACACACTCCATCAGTCCCATGTTGCAGCCTCCGAACACTATGGTGTGTCCGTTCTCCGCAGCCCATCGTCCAAGTTCCTCAGTCCTTGTGAAGAACTCACGCTCGACATTGTCGTTAGCCGAGCAAAAAACTCCTATTTTCATATCTTTATTGTCTTTAATGTCCTAAATAATTCAAGTTTCTGATTTGATAAACCTTTGGAGTTCATGGAGTTAAAGGAGTTAAAGGAGTTAAAGACAATAGTTTTCCGCTTCCTTTATGGAGTTTTTCTGGTTTGGACATTCGTCTTTAACTCCTTTAACTTCTTTAACTTCCATCACTTCCGAAAGTTGAGTAAATAATACTGTTTGCACTGCCCCTCGCGCCACGAGATAGAGAATGAAGGCAAGCCAAAGGGCATGGTTCTGAAGCGAGGGGAAGAGAAGCAGATAGGTGGCAAAGAAGGCGGCGAAACCTCCGAAGGTAGCCATCAGCATGCCACGCGTGGCGGTGATGCCGATGTAGATGCCGTCCCAATAGAACGCTCCCATGCCGGCAATGGGAATAGCAACTGCCCAAGGCAGATACTCCACCGATGCCGCCACCACGTCGGGCTCGTCGGTAAGCAATCGGAGGAAGGGTGCGCCACCGAGGTAATAGACAAGGGTGTAGAGGGCGGTGAGGGCAAAAGCCCAGAGCGCGAGACGGCGCACGGTGAGGTCGAACATAGTGCGGTTGCGGGCTCCGTAGTATTTGCCGCCAAGTGCCTCTCCTGCGTAGGCAAAGCCGTCCATGACGTAGGAGTAGAGCGTGAAGAGCTGGAAGAGCAACGTGTTGACTGCCAGTACCACTGCTCCCTGCTTTGCACCCACCATGGTGAAGAAGAGGTTGACAGCCACGAGGAAAAGCGTGCGGAGGAAGATGTCGCGGTTGACGGTGAAGAAGCGCATCATGGCAGCTCCGTCGCGAAGAGCCTTCAGCGTGGCATTGCCCAACAGTTTGCCATAGCCACGCCGGAGCATCAGCAGAGCCGCGGCAAAACCCGCATACTGAGCCGTGAGGGTGCCGAGAGCCACTCCCTCCACCTTCATGCCCAAACCATATACCAACAGAAGGCTCGCACAGATGTTCACCACGTTCTGGAAGATGGACACGAACATAGGGATGCGCGTGTTCTGCATGCCTATGAACCAACCAGTGAGACTGTAGAGCCCGAGCATGGCGGGAGCACCCCAGATGCAGATGTCGAAATAGGTGTCGGCATATTCCACTATGTCGGCAGTAGGGTTCATGGCACTCATGGCGAGCCACTTCAACAATGACTGTCCCACGATGAAGACGAGTCCGATGCCAACGCCCACGGCAAGTGCCCTTGTGAGCGTGTCGGTTGCCTCGTCGAGTCGGCGGCGTCCGTATGCCTGTGAGGTCATGCCGCTCGTTCCCATGCGCAGGAAGCCGAAAATCCAGTATATCACGTTGAATATCATGCTTCCCACGGCAATGGCTGCGATGTATGCCGCCTCACCCATGTGCCCTACTATGGTGACATCGACGAGTCCCAGCAGTGGCACTGTGATGTTCGACACTATGGAGGGCAGTGCGATGGCGAATATCTCTTTGTCTATGTGTTTCATTCCCTTTTCTTGTCTTTTGGAATGCAAAGGTACAGTTTTTTTCCCGAAAATGATGCCATTTCCCATTTTCTTTGTAATTTTGCAAGGAAAAAGAGGAGAGAATGGAGAAGGGAGAAGATTTTTGGAAGGTAGAAGGTAGAGGTAGAGGGAGAGATTTGGAAGGTAGAAGGTAGAGGGTAGAAGGTAGAGATTACTGAACTGCCGAACAACCACGGGTAGAACTATTCTCTACCCTCTCCCCTCTACCTTCTACCTTCTGAAACATCTCTCCGCCATAATAGTAAAACAATGGAACAGATAAGAAAACTTAGGACCGTGGAGATGGAGCGTCTCACGGTGGAGGAATTCAAGGAGGCACGGAAGACACCACTTGTGGTGGTGTTGGACGACGTGCGCTCGATGTACAACGTGGGCAGCGTGTTCCGCACGGGCGACGCTTTCCGCATAGAGGCTCTTTACCTCTGCGGCATCAGTGCCACACCACCCGCAACGGAGATACACAAGACGGCCCTCGGTGCGGAGGACAGCGTGGAATGGCACCATTTCGACACCGCACTGGAGGCTGTGGAGAAGCTGCGTGGCGAGGGCTACGAGGTGTGGTCGGTGGAGCAGTGTGAGAACAGCACAAAGCTAAATGAGTTCACTCCCGTCAAGGGCAAGCGCTATGCCGTGGTGTTGGGCAACGAGGTGAAGGGCGTACATCAGGAGGTGATCGACGCTTCCGACGGCTGCCTTGAGATTCCGCAATTGGGAACAAAACACTCGATGAACGTAAGCGTTACGGCAGGTATAGTAATGTATAAGTTCGTTTTTGTATAAAAAGGGTGAAAATATTTTGTCGGTTGATTGAATTTGAGTAATTTTGCAAGCAAAAATTTTATTATATTAATACAATATGGCATATACACGTATGACCGCTGCAGAAGCCGCAGCGCTGATCAAGAACGGAGAGAACATTGCCCTTAGCGGATTCACA
>CAMAGM010000099.1 GCA_945833995.1 uncultured Prevotella sp. | reverse complement strand
GTGTGCATCCAAGTGATGATGCCGACACACTTCTCGTCGTTGTTTGAAGCCTTCATGATTGCCTCAACCTCAGCTGAGGAGTTTGCAGTGCCTTTATATACTACTTTTATAGGAAGGCGACCCGACTCGTTCAAGCCAGCCACCATTTCCTTTGAGTGTCCGTCAACAGCTACTACAGCGTCGCCTCCATAGAGGAGCTGAGCGCCAGTAACAAACCATACTTCATAGTTCTCAAATGCTTTTACCATAGTTGTAAGTTTTTTAATTAGTAATTATGATTGTTATTATATTTTCAATTTTTTTTCTTCTGTCCATAATAGGCATTAGGGCCATGCTTGCGGCTAAAGTGCTTCTCGATGAGCAGTGGGTTCATCGTTGTGTCAGGATTTACAGAGAACGACACAAACGCCATCTTTGCCACCTGCTCCATGACAACGGCATTGTAAACGGCGTTGTCGGCATCCTTGCCCCAAGAGAAAGGTCCGTGATTCTTGACGAGAACACCTGGAGTGTGGACTGGATTGATGTTGCCGTCCTTGATGCGCTTTACTATCACGTTGCCTGTCTCCAACTCATAGTCACCCTTCACCTCTGCCTCTGTCATCGACTCGGTGCAAGGTATTGCATCGTGGAAATAGTCGGCGTGTGTGGTGCCGATGTTTGGAATGTCCTTGCCAGCCTGTGCCCAAGCGGTGGCGTAGGTTGAGTGGGTATGAACCACACCGCCAATCTCTGGGAAAGTTCTATAAAGTACAAGGTGTGTGGGAGTGTCTGACGAAGGATTCAGGTCGCCCTCAACAACCTTTCCTGTCTGGAGGTCAACGACCACCATGTCAGAAGCCTTCATATCATCATAGCTGACACCTGATGGTTTGATTACAACGAGGCCTTTCTCACGGTCAATGCCAGAGACATTGCCCCAAGTGAATATCACAAGATTGTGCTTAACGAGGTCGAGATTCGCCTTAAACACTTTTTCTTTCAGTTCTTCTAACATAATTGTATTTATTTGAGTTAAGTTTATTTTCAAAGTTTGAAATATGGGTCGTCCCTATATGCCCTGCGGTTGAAGCGATATAGGAATGCCCCGCGCTTTGAGCTTTCCTTGTCTATAAGCTCTGTCTTCTCAATGAAATCCATGTCCTTGATGCGCTTGCGGAAATTTCGCTTGTCAACCTCCTCGCCCATCACTGCCTCATAGAGTTTCTGAAGTTGGGTGAGTGTGAAGAGGCTTGGCAGCAAGTTGAAGCCTATTGGCTCGCATGAGATTTTCTGTCTCATCATCTTCAGGGCTCTCCTCACCATGTCGTCATGGTCGGAGAAGAGTTTTGGCATCTCCTCGATATTTATCCATTCCACGCCGTGCTGCTCCTGCAGCGACTTGTCGTAGTCCTTAACGTTAATAAGGGCGTAGTAGGCAATGGAGATGACCCGCTCGCCAGGGTCGCGGTCAACGCTTCCGAAAGCGCCGACTTGGCGGATGTAAAGGTTGCGGAGACCTGTCAGCTCGAGTATCACCCTATTGGCTGCTTCATCTATACCCTCGTCAGCATTGACAAATCCACCGTACAAAGACCACTCACCGCGTCCTGGATCCATCTGGCGCTTGCCGACGAGGATGCGCAACTGGCCTTCATCGAAACCGAAGATTATGCAGTCAACCGACACAAGAACCTTCGAATGGTCTTGATAGAATATCGTCATCTATCGTATAGGTGTTTTAAGGATTGGATTGTCGTCGGAACTTCTTGTCCGTCGCTGAACATCCATTCCGGCGACAATCCTTATTTGATTTAGTGATTTTTTAATACATTACCAGAAGTATGCGTAGAATGCTGCGCAAAGTCCGATTACCACGAGAGTTCCAACGATGTCGAACCAACCCCAGCTCTCACGAATCGACTTCTTGAAGTCGGATGTGAAGGTGATGGCATCCACCTGCTCCTTGCTTGGCGCTGGAGTGAAGCAGCTGACAACAACCATGAAGAGGAGGAGGAACACGAGCAGCCAGCACTCGAACACGAGCCAGTTTGTCTGCCAGAACCATGCGGTTGCATCCCAGAAGGCACCGTCCATGGTTGCCTTGCCTGTGTCGGTGATGACATTGGTAACAAGACGAACCATACCGATGAGGAAGCCAACGATCATGGTATATTCACCTGCCTTAGGAGTAATCTTCTTGGAGAAGATACCCATAGCGAACACTGCCACCATGGCAGGGGCAAGCAGCGACTGGATTCCCTGGAGATAGTTGTAGAGGGTGTCCATCTTCATCATGATTGGCAACCACGCGAAGCCAAGCACAACGACAACAACGGTAGCAACGCGGCCAACGAACACATAGTGCTCCTCCGACAAGCCCTTCTTCAGTGGCTTGTAGAAGTCCTCGGTGAAAAGTGTGGCGCAGCTATTGAAGAATGCTGCCAACGAAGCCACAAGAGCGCAGATGAAACCGATGGTCACGATACCCTTGATACCAGCAGGGAGAACGTTCTTCACCATGATGGCGAAAGCGGCGTCAGTCTCCTGCATCTCAATTGAGCCCTGCTCAGCCAATGCTGCTGCAATCATACCAGGGATGAGGAACATGAAGCAAGGAAGCACCTTGAAGAAACCTGCGGCGATAGTACCGCGGCGGGCACGCTTCATAACCTCCTCGTTGCTCTCGCCAGGAACCTGACCGAGAACACGCTGAACGATGTGCTGGTCTGTACACCAGTACCAGAAACCGATGATTGTGGCACCGATGAACACTACGAAGCCTGGATACTCCTGATACATGCTGTCACCAGCCTCCCAGTGGAACATGTGGGTCGTTCCATAGCCGTTGTTCAACTGGTCGCAGTAGTTCATCATGCTTGTCCAACCCTCGCCGATGCTGCCGCCACCAAGAGTGGCAAGACCAAGGAAGAGCACGAGGAACGAGCCGATGACGAGGATTGGGGTTTGGATGGTGGAGAGGGTCATCACACCCTTCATGCCGCCGAAGACGGTGAAGATGGCAGTAAGGATGATAAGACCGATGGCACCTGCCCAGAAATTAAGTCCCCACAGATACTCGAAGAAGATACCACCAGTGAGGGCGGTCACGCTCACCTTGGTGAGAATATAAGCCACGAGGGTGATGATTGACAGCCATGATCCTGTGCGCTGAGTGTAGCGGAACTTCAGGAAGTCAGGCATGGTGATAATCTTGCCCATCTTGTTGATGAGAAGCTGATAGAACGGTACGAAAAGCCAACCGAGGATAAGGATCATCCATCCCTGCATCTCCCAGTGTGCCATACCTACTCCACTCTTGGCACCAGTTCCGGCGAGACCTACGAGGTGCTCGCTACCGATGTTGGCGGCGAAGATAGCCATACCGATTACATACCAAGGCTCACCCTTACCGAAGAGGTAGGCGGAGGAGTCCTCGCCCTCCTGGGCTTTCCTGTCCTTTACAATGGCTCTCCAAACAGCCCATACCACGCCAACGACACCGATGGCGAGCACTGCCCAGTCAAGCCAGATAAATTCTGTTGATGTCCAATTCATTGTTCTAAATTATTTGATTAAGTTTGTTATTCTTGTTTGATTGAGAATTTGTAGGCACAGTGGCTGTAGTATTTCTCGCCTGGCTTGAGGTATGGCTGTGGCCAATCCTTCTTGTTTGGCGAATCGGGATATTTCTGGCTCTCAAGACAAACCGACACTTGCTTTGGATACTTTATTCCGTGCTTGCAGCTGATGCCTGTGCCCTGGAAGTTGCCTGTATAGACCTGCACTCCTGGCTCGTTGGTGAACATCTCAAGGAAGATGCCTGTGACAGGAGAGTAGAGCGATGCGCAAACCTGTGTGTCGTCGCCCTTGCCGTCCTTGTATGTGTTCAGACACCAGTTGTGGTCGTAGCCAGAGGCGTTCTTTATCTGTTGGAAAGTGGTGTCAACTATTGTTTCCTCAATGGCATGTGGCTTGCGGAAGTCCATTGGAGTGCCCTCAACTGGGGCAATCTCGCCAGTGGTCATGTATGTCTCATCGGCAGGAGTATAGTTGTCGGCGTTGACATACAGTACCATGTTCATGCCAGGCTTCGATGGGTCACCATTGAGATTGAAATAGCTGTGGTTTGTCTGATTGATGATTGTTTCCTTGTCGGTAGTTGCCTCCCAAGTTATGTCGAGCGTGTTGTCACTCTTTATTACGTATGTGGTTGTTGCAGTAACGGTTCCAGGGAAGTTGTTGTCGCCATCAGGTGAGACGATGGTCATCTTCAGCGTTGAGTCGTTTGTCTGCTCAGCATCATACACCTGATACATCCAACCCGTAGGCCCTCCGTGGAGGCAGTGTCCGAAGTTGTTCTGTGGAAGCTGGTACTCCTGACCATCAACGGTTATCTTGCCTTGGTTTATGCGGTTGGCATAACGTCCTACCGACGAGCCGAAGTCGCTTGGCGAGTTCTCAATGTCGGCATACTGTGCTATGTTGTCATAGCCCAAAACCACGTCGGTTGGCTTTCCATCCTTGTCTGGAACAACGAGCGATACCACGCGTGCGCCAAAGTTGGTGATGCACACTTCCATGCCGTTGTTGTTCTTCAGCACATACAACGCTGTTTTCTTACCATTGATTGTTGAATCAAACTTAGCAGGATTCAGACCTGAGATGGTCTCTACGGCCTGCTGTCCAGAGGTGCAACTCGCTGCTGCTATCGCAAGCAATCCAACACCTAAGATAGACGCTTTAATCTGTCTCTTCATGAGTTCGTTTTTAGTTGTTATTCTAAGATTGTTCTTAATTTGTGCGCTAAATTACAACTATTTTTTGAATTGGCAAACATTTTTCCCATTTTTTTTTCATTAAAGTGTAAAAAATACACTTTAAGCCACGCTTTAAGCCTTTTTTCTATGTTTTTCGACATATTTTTTAGCCTTATTAACACAGCGAAGGGACACATATACCTTACTATATATGTGTCCCCTTTGAATTGATTATCTTTATAACAAATCAGCAAATTTTCCTTGAGCCGTCGCCAATGACAACGTCATAGACCTTTGGAGCATGACCATACTTGGCAGCAAACTTCTCCTTTGCGTCGGCGATGAACTTGTCGTAGATCTCGTCCTTAACAAGGTTGATCGTGCAGCCACCGAAGCCACCACCCATGATGCGGCTTCCAGTCACGCCATTCTCCTTGGCAATGTCGTTCAGATAGTCGAGTTCCTCGCATGAAACCTCATACTCCTTTGAGAGTCCGTTGTGTGTCTCATACATCTTCTGACCCACTGTCTCGTAGTCGCCAGCGTTGAGGGCATCGCAAACAGCCAGCACGCGGTCTTTCTCACCGAGTACGAACTTGGCGCGACGATAATCCTCGTCACCAACCTCAGCCTTGACTTCCTCCAGTTGCTCCCAAGTGCAGTCGCGCAATGTCTCGAACTTTGCCTCTGGGTGCTTAGCAGCAATGTGCTTTACAACATTCTCGCAGCTGTTGCGGCGGTCGTTGTAAGGTGAGCCGGCAAGCTCATGCTTAACCACAGAGTCGAGCAAAACGAGCTTGTAGCCAACAGGCTTGAATGGGAAATACTCAAACTCGCGGCTGCGGCAGTCAAGACGCATGAGGCAACCTTCCTTACCAAACACGCTTGCAAACTGGTCCATGATACCGCAGTTCACGCCGCAATAGTTGTGCTCTGTTGCCTGTCCAGCAAGAACCATATCCCACTTCGACACCTTGTTGTCGCCGAAGAGGTCGTTGAGCGCATAGGCATAGCAGCTCTCCAATGCGGCAGAGGAAGACATTCCTGCACCAAGAGGCACATCGCCAGCAAAAGCCGTGTTGAAGCCCTTAACGTCAACACCAAGCTTCCTCATCTCCTGAACAACGCCGTAAATGTAGCGTGCCCAGCTTGCGCGAGGACCCTGTGGGTCGTCAACCTTGAACTCCACGCGGTCCTTGAGGTCGATGGAGTAAGCCATGATGGTATTAGTGCCATTAGGACGGATCTCACACAACATGCCCTTATCAACAGCTCCTGGGAAAACAAAACCGCCGTTATAGTCGGTGTGCTCACCAATGAGGTTTATACGGCCTGGTGAGGCATAGATGTTTCCTGTCTGGCCATCGAAATGCTTAATGAAGCGACTTCTTACAAATTCTATATCCATATACTTTTCAATTTAATAGTTGTTATTAAGATTATTCATTATTTCAAATTCAAGCCAATTTTGCTGCCCCAGTTGCAGAACCAAATGATGTAGGCATAGAACACAAAGAGGAAGCACATGGCGATGATGACACCTGTCATGTCAACAATAGCACCCATCAGAGGCATAAGCACTGCTGCGCCTATCACACCAGTGTTTATCACGCCAGAAGCTGCCTTGGTGTGAGGACCAAGCTCCTGAAGACCGAGATTGAATATCAGAGGCCACATCACAGAGTGGAACAAACCTGCTGCGAGCATGCACCAAATGCCAAGCATACTGCTTGAGAACAGCAGCGAGAGAAGGATGCACACGGCACCAAGGCAAAGACAAGAGGTGAGCAGCTTACGAGGCTCGAACTTTGTGAGTATGCCTGCTCCGATGAAACGGCCTACCATCATGCCGCCCCAATAGAACGACAGGTAGCTTGTCACGATGTCAGAAACGTCAACACCAGCAAACTCTGGCAGAATCTCGAAACGATACTTCAACATCGAAGGAACTCCAATCTCAACACCCATATAGGCGAAAATGCCCAGTGCGCCGAGCCAAACGTGTGGATACTTGAACACACTGCTCTTATACTGACGATGCTCACCGGCATCCTCTGCCTGCTTGCCCTCGTCGATTTTTGGCAACTTGAGCATAACGAGAATTGCACACACTACGAGAGTGAAGATGCCAAGGCCAAGATATGGGCCAGGAACATACTCTGGAGCAGGTGTCTTGCCCGCAATGATGATCTGTGTGATGAAGATAGGAGCCACGGTGGTAGCCACAGAGTTCAGTGCCTGTGAGAGTGTCATGCGGAAAGCACCTTTCTCAGGTGAGCCGAGAACCATGACATAAGGATTGGCTACGTTCTGCAACATCACAATACCCATAGCCACGAGACACATCGTGCCGAGGAACACGGCATAGACGTTGGCTCCGGCTGAAATGGCTGCATTGATGCCGAGAGAGTTGATGACAAATCCCAAACCTACCACGGCAAGACCAAGCACGAGTGTGCCCTTATAGCCAATCTTACTCATAAGGAGTGAGAATGGGATGGCAAGGAGATAAGCACCGTAGAAAGCAGAGTTAACATACTGTCCGTCTTGAGCCGTAAGGTTAAAGGCCTTTGAACAGAATGGGATCATTGAATTGTTCATCGTTGTCACAAATCCGATGAGGAAACATACGATAAACACGACGATAAGTGCGAACGTATAGTTCGGCGTTTGTTTTTGACTCATTTCTTTAAGTTATTATGATTTTTATTGTTTCTTCATTTTAGGTGTATAGTTTCAGTATGCGGTAAATCCACGTCCTATACATTATATTATATATAGGACATGGATTTCAAATACTTTTTCCGTTTTATTGAACACCAAACTTGTAGATTGTCTTCTGCTTGTACTGCTCGCTTGGACGGAGCACTACTGATGGGAAGTATGGACGGTTTGGCGAGTCTGGGAAGTGCTGGCACTCAAGGCAAACGGCAGAGCGCTTGGGGAATGTGGCACCGTGCTGGCCTACCGCGCCGTTGCAGAAGTTTGCGGTGTAGAGCTGTACGCCTGGCTCGGTGGTGTAAACCTCCAAAGTTCGTCCGCTCACAGGCTCTGTAATCCTTGCGGCGAAGCTCAGCTCGCCTTCCTCATTCTTGTTGAGCACATAGTTGTGGTCGTAGCCAGAGCCGTTCTTAATCTGCTCGTTGTCGGCATCGATGTCCTGTCCGAATGGCTTTGGAGATGTGAAGTCGAATGGAGTGCCCTTCACCTTCAGGATCTCTCCCGTTGGGATACTTGTGTTGTCGATAGGCAGATAGAAATCGGCGTTAATCTCACAAATCTGGTTCTCTATGGTTGGCGTTGGGTTAGCTATGCCAGCCAGTGAGAAGAATGCGTGGTGGGTAAGGCAAACGATGGTCTTCTTGTTCGTGGTGGCAAGATACTCTATCACGAGCTCGTTGTCGTCTGTGAAGGTGAATTCCACGGTCAGCTTCATCTCGCCAGAGAAACCTTCCTCACCGTAAGGCGAAGTGTAGTTCAGGGCAAGTGAGCGTGGACCCATCTGACGTGCGTCCCATACTCTTACGTTGAAGCCCTTCTTGCCGCCATGCAGGTGGTTGGGACCGTCGTTGGTCGCAAGCTGGTAGTCCTTGCCGTTGAGGGTGAACTTACCCTTGCAGATGCGGTTGCCGTAGCGGCCAATAAGCGTGGAGCGGTATATTTCATTGGTTTCAACGAGAGCCTGAATACTGTCGAAACCCTGAATGACGTTGGCTACCTTGCCGTCCTTGTCAGGAACCATGATAGCGCAGATGGCTCCACCATAGTTGGAGATTGCCACTTCGTAACCCTTACGATTCTTCAGTATGTATAAATCGGTCTTCTTACCGTTGATTGTGGTCTGGAAATCCTTGCGATTCAGACCACACAAATTCGCGTTTTCTGTAGTGCTTGTCATATTACGAATGTTTTTAGTTATTACTAATGTTTTTACTACTTGACTGCAAAGTAACGAAAAAAAAACAATACTGACAAACTAAACTGCAAAAAAAACGTTTAACGGATTGTTAAAAACAACTAAAAGCAATTTGCGAGGAAGTCGGCAACCACATAACTACTGCCCCCAACGAAGACGAAATCGGCGTTTTCCGACTCCTCAATCGCCGCCGTATATGCCTTAAACACAGTAGGATAGCATTTACCCTCAAGTCCTTTACCCGCACAAATCTCCGCCACTTTCTCCGCTTTTAGCGCCCTATGGCTGTCTGCTTGGGTAAAATAGTATTTTGCGTGCTTTGGAAGCATTTCAGCCACGGAATTGATGTCTTTGTCGTCAACCATGCCGAAAACAATGCGCAGCGTGCCACACTCCACAGCCTTAAGTTGTGGGCCCAAATACTGCCAAGCGGCTGCGTTGTGGCCAGTGTCGCACACCACCCTTGGCTCCTTTCCCACTGTTTGCCATCTGCCCATGAGTCCTGTCATATCCACTACCCTATCGAGAGCCTGCTGCAGCTTCTCCCGGTCGTCCACCAACAATCCCATTGCCGCAAGCTGGCGATAGGCGGCGAGTATGGTGTTGGTGTTTCTTGCCTGGCAGCTTCCCGCAAGACATCCTGTCAGTGTGCCATAATGTCGTGTCGCGTATTCCATCCTTCCATCGGGGGCAAGAGCGTGGTCTGTCACCTCTGGCTCGTCCTCGGCAAAGAAAATTGGCGAACCGTTCTCAGCCGCCACTTCCTCAAACACACGGCGTGTCTCGTCCACCGCCTCGCCTATCACCACAGGCACACCTCTTTTAATAATGCCTGCCTTCTCGCGGGCGATGCTCCCAAGCGTATTTCCAAGAAACTGGGTATGGTCAAAACTTATGTTCGTTATCACCGACAGCTCCGGTGTGATGATGTTGGTGCAGTCGAGCCTGCCGCCAAGTCCCACCTCTATCACGGCTATGTCAACCCCCATATCCCTAAAATAGTTGAATGCCATTGCCGTGGTGAGCTCAAAAAAAGAAGGATGCAGAGGCTCGAAGAATCCCCTACCCTTCTCTACGAAATCGACAACATATTCCTCGCTGATACTCTGTCCGTTAACCCTAATCCGCTCACGGAAATCTACAAGGTGCGGCGAGGTGTATAGCCCCACTTTGTAGCCATTGGTCTGAAGCAGTGCGGCAATGGTGTGCGAGCACGAGCCTTTGCCGTTGGTGCCTGCAACATGGATGGTCTTGAACGAGTGGTGAGGATGACCGTAGTGTCCGTCAAGAGCGAGCGTGTTGTCAAGCCCGCTCTTGTAGCCAGCTTTCCCCTGTCTCTCAAACATGGGAAGCTGGTTGAACAAATAGTCGGTTGTCTCTTTATAGTCCATTAATTGAAATAGTTTCTGAATCTCTGGAAGATGGAGCGCTTGGTGGCGGCATCACCCTTGAAGTTGTCGCTGTCCTTCATCTTCTCCAATGCCTTCTTCTCGTCGCGCGAGAGTGTCTTCGGAACATAAACGCTGATGTTCACCACGAGGTCACCCTTGCCGCTGCCGTAGCCCTGAACTGCAGGCAAGCCTTTCGACCTCAGTCGCAGTGTCTTTCCCGGCTGAGTGCCTGAGTCGATCTTCACTCTCAGCCTTGTGCCCTCAATGGTTGGTATCTCCACGTCGCCGCCGAGAGCCGCCGTTGGGAAGTCGAGCAGCAGATTATAAATAAGGTCGTTGCCGTCGCGCACGAAGGTGTCGTTTGGCTCTTCCTCGATAAACACCTGTATGTCGCCCATTATTCCGTTCCTTCTTCCGGCGTTGCCCTTTCCCGGCACGTTGACCACCATTCCCTCTGCCACACCGGCAGGAATGTTTATCTCCACTACCTCCTCGCCTTTCACTACTCCAGAGCCACCACACTCGTGGCACTTGTTCTTTATCACCTTGCCCTCGCCGCCACAGGTCGGACAAACGCCCTGTGTCTGCATCATGCCGAAAATGCTCTGCGTGGTGTGTGATATAACGCCTGAGCCATGGCATGTCGGACAAGTCTCCGATGCTCCTCCGTCCTCCGAGCCAGAGCCGTTGCAGTGTGGGCAAGCCACGTCCTTTCTCACCTTGAACTTCTTTGTCACACCAGTGGCTATCTCCTGCAGTGTCAGCCTAACCTTCAGTCGCAGGTCGCTTCCCCTGTGCTGTTGTGGTCGGCGCTGTCCGCCACCGAATCCGCCAAAGCCGCCAAAGCCTCCCGCATGACCGCCGAATATGTCGCCGAACATGGAGAATATGTCGTCCATGTTCATGCTCGCGCCACCAAATCCGCCGAAACCTCCGGCACCGCCTGGGCCCGAGAAGCCAAACTGGTCATACTGCTGACGCTTCTGTGGGTCGTGGAGCACATCGTATGCCTCCGCAGCCTCCTTGAACTTCTCCTCAGCCTCCTTGTTGCCTGGGTTGCGGTCAGGGTGGTATTTGATGGCAATCTTTCGGTATGCCTTCTTTATCTCGTCTTCTGAGGCTGTCTTGTCAACGCCAAGCACCTCATAATAGTCTCTCTTTGCCATTAATTCTTAATCCTTAATTTTTAATTCAAGTTTCTGATTTGATAAACCTTTGGAGTTCATGGAGTTAAAGGAG
>CAMAGM010000098.1 GCA_945833995.1 uncultured Prevotella sp. | reverse complement strand
CAGAACAATCAAAGCGCGGAGGTGCTCAGCCAGGAGCAGGTCGCAAGAAGGTAGAAGGTGGTGTTCGCAGAATGTGGACAGTGCCGCCAGATGTGGACGCTGTAGTTCATGAACGTGGCACCAAGTGGCTGTGGGAAGCCGCACGCTTCAAGCTCAAATTTGATACTATGCAAATAAACCAATAATTCAAAGAACGCATTATGAAAGAAATCATCGCATACCGACAGGGCGGCATTTGGATCGCCAACGTAGGAGGCTACATAATCACCCTCCATTATACACATCAGACAAAGAAGTCTGTCATTGAATGGGCAGAAGAGCAATACCCTGGATATACTGTTACTTTCGCATAATTTCAAACGCCTGCCCATTGTGGTGGGCGTTTTCTATTTATCTGCAGCAAATGGGTTTCGGGTTTACTTTTTAATCGTTACTTAACGACTAATTACTCTTTGCCGTATGAGTAATTAGTGTTTATTGGTTGGGTACTTTATGCCTGCTCATACATCGTGAAAGAGCATTCGTTGGCACGTCTGTCTTTCTTCGGTGGGTCTATCTGGTAAGTCTTGCCGTTCCACATTATTCTGCTATGATCGTCCAGCCGCTCATGGTAAGCGGTTCGGACGAGATAGCTGTTTAATGCGTCAAGGCTTGCCTCCATCATCGCCTTTTTACCTTTGAGCCACGAGACATTTGCCCATATCGGTGCTCCGTCAGGTTCATAACTTGTTCCCTTCTTGGCTCCGTGCTCGTTCACCACGTCATTGCGGTTGAGGATGGTGATGCGGTCGTTGAGGAATCCTTTGTCGTATGCCATGGTTACTTTGTCAGTTTGATGTGTTTCGACAGGAGCAGTCGGAAGGCTGGGTTGTTGTTCACTACCTGGTTGGCATCTGCCTCACGATGCTTCAGCAACGAGCCGCAGAGCATGATGATGGCGTTCTTGATTTCCACGGGTATCTCGCCGTGCTGTTCGTATAGGCTCTCCCATGTGCGACGCAATGCGCCACGAATGGCATTCTCTGCCGCTGGGATGGTGATGCTTTCGATGAATCCGTCCTCGTATTCCTCGTCAATGCGGAGTCCTGCCTTTACTTCTTCCAGTGTTACGATACTCATTCTTCGCCTCCTTTCTCTGTGCCGTTGCTCAGCGTGTTAGTATTTGCCTTGGGGTCTTTCAGCGTGTCTCCTCCGTCCTTTGCTTCGAGGTTCATGCGATGGCGTGCCTCGTTGGGTGTGAGGATGCCGGCATTGACCAAAACCGACATGCAATCTGCCTTGCTCTTGTCCGAATCGAGACAGAGGGCGGTGGTGTTCACCCAGTAGCGGATGCGTCCGTAGTCGTATGCCGAGAGTGCCTTGCTGTTCAGTTCCAGGATGATCTCGCGCCAACGGGGTTCGAGCGTCAGGCCGATGAAGGTGTGGAACGCATCGTCAACCGATTTATAGACGGCATTCGTAGAGAGGAACATGAGGGGCAGAGGAACGCCCGTGACGCGACAGACGGAGCCGATGCACTGGTCTTTCGTCTGGGGCAGCTGCAGGTCTTGGAACGACTGCGAAATCTGCGTGATGTTCGCTGCCGAAGGGTCGTAGATGAAGTCGTTGCCCTCGCGGAACTGACGATTTATATCTTCAAAATTCTTATCCACCTCGTCATCGTCGAAGCCGTCCATGCCGCTGAGCAGTGAGCCGGTCTGTTCCTGCTTCACGATCGCCTTGAACGTGCCACCCTTTGCCAGCGTGTCCTTGTTGAACTCCGTTGCGGTGGCTGACGTTTCGAGGTCGCGTCTGAGCATGGTCAGCATAGACATGCCGAAGCCGTTGCTCAGCACGATGCACTCGCTGGCGGGAACGGTCTCGCCGCAGATATGCAGCTTCTCGTTGCTGATGGTGTAGGTGTTGTCGAAGTCGTTCCACTGACCCTGGCAGGGATAGAGCCCTACGATGTTGTCGTTGCTCATGCCGGGGGCATAGATGACGCAGATGCCGTTGTGGCTGAGGTCGCTGATGCGACTGGCCATTTCCCACATCTGTTGCGCGTTCTGGTACGAGTTGGGCTTGACATGCAGCATGTAGTTCAGCCCCTGACGCTTTCCCCACGTGCCCTTCTTCCACACGTCTGCCGAGGTGCATATCTGATACTCGAACTGCGCACGGGCAAATGTCTGCGCTCGCAGTTGGATGGCCCTTGCGAACTCAGCCACAGTGAACGCTGCCATCTGCCCGTTGATGTGAACGGCATTGGTGCGCACCTTCGCGCTGGCGGCTTCTGGTTTATTGCCCGACGATGAATCGCCGGTGGCTGTGGCTTCTCGTCGTTGCGAGAAGAATTTCATTCCGAATAATTCCATTGTGTTATACGTTTATACTTTACGCACTAAAGGGGCGTAAGGGTTTACCAACGCTTTTTGAGCCACACACAAAACAGGACCGCAAGCAATGCCATGAAGATACCTCCTTCCCACATAAGAGCCTTCTGCCATAAGTGCAGTTTCTTCTCCACCTCCACCTGTTCGGGGTATGGGACTGGGATGCTGTCTATCTTGTGAATAAATACAGTGTCGGTCTTTTCCCTGACGATGTACTTCCACCGGTCGCGCCATTCTGTGCGGTAAATGGTATCATTTCGCTGGGTCAGTTCCACGTAGATGCTGTCACGGCATACGAGGGTATCGCGACTTATGTCGGTGATGCGCACGTTGTCGGTGGTGTGGGACTCAACAGGGACGTACTTGGTCGTTGTGCAACTGGTACACAAGCAAATCAGCACACAGAGTACGATCGCCCAGAATATGACAATCAGTCCGTCCTTGCAACACTTCTTGAAGTTCTCCCAATCCTGCGGGTCTATGGGGTCATTGTACGATTCCATTGTCTTTTTCGTTTTACATTGTTATTTTCATTCCGGCAAACTCCTTCCGGGCATCGAACGAAGGGCAGGCCTTGGCGGCAAAGTCCCGGTGGCCGTAGATTTCTGCATCGGGATAGAGGGTGATGAGCTGGCGCAGGAGCGTCCACATGGCTGCCCGCTGCTTGTCCGTTCTGGTGTCCTTGGGTGTCTTTCCGTCGGTAGCCAGACCGCCGATGTAGCACACCCCGATGCTTTCCTTGTTATATCCCGAGCAATGGGCACCAACGCGGTTCACGTCACGCCCTTCGTGAACGGTTCCGTCCCGATAGATGACGTAATGGTAGCCGATGCAGTCAAAGCCTCGCTGACGATGCCAGCGGTCAATGTCCTGGACGGTGAAGTCCTTGCCCTCCGCTGTGGCAGAGCAATGGACGATGATCTTGCTTATCTTGCGTGTTGACTTTTTCATATCTCGTCCTGACTGACCATTGCCGAACCGACTACCTTCTGCTGCGTCTGTGGATTGGGTGTACGCTTCACGAACTGTCCCTTGGCATTGCGCTTGGTTTCCATCGCCAGGAGCTTCTGTTCAAGTTCATGGATGCGTGTGTCGCGTTTCTCCACGTCCTCGCGCAAGGTCTTGACCTCTTCCTCCAGTTCCGAGATGCGCTTCTCGTACTTCTTCAGGATGTCCTCGTACTTGGCGACCACTCGCTCTGCATTGTCGAGCCTCGCACTTGCTTTTTTCTCAGGGATGGTGAACAGAGCGACGAGCCCTCCACCGAGTAAGCCGGTGATAAGTTCCGGCAGCCAGTTGGTAATGATGTCCATCTTGTATCGTTCTAATTAGAATGTTTGTACAATACGGGCGAAATGCGGTCTGAGGTTTACTTTGTGCCGTCGATACTTGAACGGCATTGTGATTTTCACTACCTTTGCCGCTGTATAACACTTTTTATTAACATAAAACACAGAGACACATGAAAAAGATTCTACTGATGGCCACCATGCTGGCCACGCTCACGGCATGTGAGCATTACGAGTTTACGGAAGAGACTACAAATGACAAGGGGGAGATTGTGGCAAGCAAGGCGTTCACGTTCCATCTGAAAGGAGATTTTACCACAAGCTTCGAGGAGATGACACGCGCTGCTGTCCGGTTGGAGAATGACAACACGGCGGGGATCACGGACATCTGGGTATTGGATTACCAGGATGGAAAGCTGTTGCAGCAGGTGCATCAGGTGGCGAGTGATGCGGACTTCGGTCACCCGAATATGAAACTGACATACGGAGAGCACAACATCAAGTTCGTGGCATCGAAGGGTGTGAATCCTACATTAACGGCGAGTGCGCTGACATGGGCGAAGGTGCTTGATACGTTCGTGCTGGATTATCCATTGACGGTTTCGGCATCGAGCAACGGCAATCGTGCACCGGAGCTAAAGCGTGCCATCGGTGGCGTGAAGTTAGTCGCTACGGATGCAGTAAAGAATGGCACGCAGAAGGTTTCGGTCACAATGAAACGCAGTCTTTCACTCGCTCTTCCTGCCCTTGCACCGAACGAAGCAACAGCGAGTGCCAACGAATTATCCATAACCTCAAGCCAATGGGACAAGACGGGACTTGCGCTTACTACCTATACCCTTTGCGATGAGGAAATTATCACCGACGTTGTTGTGACGGTTACGGGTGCTGATAATGTGGTCATCTCGCAGTTTACCGTGAGTGACGTAAGCGTGAAGAAGAACAGGATCACGACACTTACGGGAGAGATGTTCGGTCGTGGCAATGGGTTTTCCGTTGCTATAGATGACAGCTGGGATGAAGGTCTCGATGTCAACTTCTGACCATTTCGAGAACATCCTCGATATGGTATAAAAGAGAGCGACAGCCATTGTGGTTGTCGCTCTTCTTTGTTTTGTTAGATTTCGTTGACCGCTTTCGTGATTGCCTAACGAGTTCGTGATACGTCTTGAACTCGTCGATAGCTTCGACTTCTGCGCCAATCTTGTCGATGACTACGTATAGTGCCTTGCGGATGATATTCACCCGTGCCTGACAGTTAGTCTTTCTCTACTTCCTCGTGACGCTCCTCTGGCTCTACCTCAATGGCTTCGATGCGAGCAATCTCTTCCTCATTGACGTTGTACTCCTCACGTGCTTTGACGTATGCCTGATAGTCGCTTGGGTACGTCTCCGAGAAGTTGAGACCTAACTTGATACACTTGCTTGCGTGAGCATCGCTCTGCGACATTACTGATGCAAGCTGTAACTGTTTCTCGTTGAGCTTACGAAGCAGCTCGTCTTTTTCAAACTGTTTCATAGAATTTACGTATTATACGATTATTGATTTTATATTCTGGCTTGGCTGTCAGGCATACCCTGCTCCGGTCGAAATCTACGTACTCGTACCACTTGCGTGACAGCAGACGTATGATGCTACGTGCCTGATTGTAGCCGTTTGTAATCTTGCATATCCCCATGTACGAATTGATACTTGCGAGCATGGAGTCAATTTTATTCTCGCGTATGCAGCGATTAAACTGACGAGCCTTTACCTTTGCCCTGCATATCACTCTGTCGTTGGGGTATATCCTATCCATCTTGATATGAACTCCGAGGCATTCAACTCCTTTGGTGTAATGCTGACAATAGAACTTGGCCTCGTTGAGACTTGCACCGAGTTCTGCGAGACGCTCCCTCATTTCTGGTATCACCGACACAAGGAATGCTGTCTTGTTGTTCACAACGAAATACATATCATCCACAAATCTCTCGTAACATATACTGAGACCGATTATCCACTCGTCTATCTCGTGAAAGTAATAGTTTACGGCATTCTGCCATATCAGGTGTCCGATTGCACCTCCTATACCGTCTGGCTTTGAGAACAGCGATTTCTCTTTGGGTATGGCATCCCATTTATCCATACTGCTCTTACGATAGCAGTGGTGCGTGGGATAGGAGAAGATACATACTTGTAGCATGTATATCAGATCATCCTTGTCTTCACCTGGATAGTCATTGAGGATAACTTCTTCTATCTGCTTGTAGGCAATGTCCTGACGGATATTCGGGAAGCATCCACTCATGTCGAGTTTTATTATCCAGGCATCCTGCGTGAAACCCTTGCTAACCTCGTAGATGTCGCTTATGACAGCGTTCTGGCAAGCATTAGTGCCCATGCCTACGCGGTTGTTGAAAGTGTGGTCTGTCATCCTCGATTCGAGCAATGGCCGCAATCTCATATCAAGGTAATGGTGCAATATTCTCGTTGCCATGTCACTGGCGAACACCTCTCTTGGCTTTGGATTGTCAACGACGAATGTGTAAGCGGTAGGGCATACCTGACGCTGGTTGACATCTTCGCGCAACTTCACGCAATTCCTTTCCCAATGGAGTTCAAACTCCACTTGATCGGGGCTCTTGCGCTTGTTCTTCCTTGCGGATAGGTATGCTTCTATCGTATCTTCCAGTGTCATAATATTCCTGATATAAGGGTAGTTCGAGACGGGCGCACAATCGTTGCTGTTGTACATGTTGTTGTTGTTGAAGAAACCGTTGTTGCCGTTAGCGTTCCATGCGTTGTTGGAGTTGTAACGAAGACAAGACCACCAGTTGGAGCCGTTACCGAGTGCATATCCTTGTGGTTGGTATGAATGATACCTGCACTCCTCTACCCAATTAAGGTTGCAATGTGCTCAAATGCTTAGCCGCACACTGTCTTACTCTTGGCGAGACTCGCCCTCCACTTACACATATCGTTGTCAATCTGTGCCACAAGTTTCAGTAACTCTATCTTTTTTGATGATTCGTATTTCTCTCCTCCATCACCATCCCTCTTCTTGAAGTGGATGATGTTTTGCATCACACAGAACTCTATGTCGGTTTTCAGGACGTAGAAGTACCCCATCGCCTCTTCGAGGTATTCCAGCCTTTTAGAGCTCACCGTGAAGGCGAGTACAAATGCTGCAATAGCTTTGCCACTTGCTGCCATCAGCGGAGTACCGTAGATTATTCTGTCGGCTTTCTGCATCAGAAACTGACATTGGTACATGAGGTTGCGGAGTCGTTTGAGTCCGACGAAGATGGAACTTTCTGTGATTTGCATATTCTTTATTTTTTTTTAGAACGGAAGTACGGTGCAATTCCTGCAATCGTGGTTGCATGGACAGTCATCGCAATAGTAGATAGGGACTTGTTGGTTGTTGCTTTCTTTCATTGTTATAGTGAGGGGAGGGTGTGACGGAGCACACCCTCCAAAGATTAGTGTTAAGCGTTGCTTCGCAACGTGTAGAGCGAGACGGGCGCACAACCGAGGCTGAGGTACATGCCGTTGTGGTAGAAGAAACCGAGGTAGCCGTAAGCGATCCATGCGTAGCTGGAGTGGTAACGAAGACAAGACCACCAGTGGGAGCCGTTGGAAACAGGTGAGCCTCCGATGAGATTAAGTCCCTTGTTGAGAGCATCTGCATTGCGGTCGCTCTTCGTGCCGTACTCTACACCGTCGAGGATGCGTGCGAGTTCCTCTGTCGTAGATAGCCAGAACTCACCCATCTCCACTGTCTGTGACTGTATGTTGTAGCAGTAAGCAGATGCCTTACACATAGGTGTATCCTCCGCTACCTCTGACGAAGTGAACTCAAACGAAGCGAGTTGGGCGGTACGTTCCTTGCCGTTGTGCATACCCATATTGCCAAAGTCGGTCGGCATTACGGGCAGACAGCTCTTCATGAATTTCAGCCAACCTTCCTCTCCTTCACCATAGATGGCACGGAGCGGAGCACAGAAATCACCAGGGTTCTTCGTCGATGTGCCGAGCCATGTAGGGAGGTTAATAGGATAGCCTTGTTTGATCGAGGTCTGTACTGACGTACGCCCGCCCATGTAAGAATCCTTACCATTATCGTTGCGATAATAGGCAAGCGCACGATGCCATGAAGAGATAGCACCTTCTCCACCCCTGCCTCCATGCTTACGGCGAATATCTGCCTTGGCAATAATCTCAGGGCATGAGCCTGTGAGAGCGAAACCTGACTTGGCTGAGTTGTATACGCACTGTTTATAGTCGATATTATTGCAATGCACGCGTACCTTGCCATCGAAGATGTCGGCATACCAGTCCTGAGACAGGAAATCATCGTCAGCGAGGAAAGCTGCATTCAGTGCTGCCACGAGACCTTCCATGTCACTTGCATTGTACGTGATTGTCTTATCCAGATTTGTCGCCCACGAGTTAGACGCGAAGCGTGCAGAGATAACACCTGTGTGCTGTGCACCGTCGAGAGTGTAACCCGACAGATACCACCATGCACGGTTGCAGTAGGGATGTGATGCATTATCCTTATAGACTACGCCGACCTTCTTGCCGTTAGTCCAATACACCACACCTACAATCTCATACACGCTTGTGTTGAGCTCTGCCTTTACGAAGGTGTCCTGAATGATATACTGTGGTGTCTTTGTTGAGAAGTCCTTGACTACGATGTCACCACGTTTGGGGAGTTGTGTAAATACGTTGTTTGTCATGATGCGTTAAAAGTTTTTCCATGTTAAACCACCATCAGCCGAAGGCACCGCGATGTAACGACCACCTGTAGATGCTGACGTATTAATATACTGCTGACCTGCTGCAGAAGGCTCTCCGTTCCAGTTGTATCCCTCACCAGTCTCTGGGTCAAACTGCTTCCAGTTATCAGGCACGATAGCCTCCTGTGGTGTTCCTTCGCCGAAGAGTATCGGTGGCTGTCCGCAGAGTGTAGGCAGTTCGGAGTCGTCAACGGGAGTGTGCACGATATTGGTGACTGTAGAGTCTATAGACTTGACTTGTGTCTGTATGTCACCGATAAGCTGGGTGTGGAGAGTGACCTTGTCATTGAGCACGGCAGCCTTGTCGCCTTCCAGCTTGGCATACTCAGCCTGGGTGTTGGCGTTCTTGGCTGCGTTGTTGGCGAGTTGTGCATTCTGATCAGCGAGCTGTGCCTTGGTGTCGGCATTGATTGCTGCGGTATTTGCGATGGCTGCTTTTTCGTCGGCATTGGTGGCAGCGGTCTGTGCGATGACTGCCTTTTCATTGGCATTGGTGGCAGCAGTGTTGGCTTCTCCAGCCTTCTGATCAGCGAGATGTGCCTTGGTGTTGGCATTCTCGGCTGCGGTATGTGCTATGGTTGCCTTATTCTCTGCATTTGTTGCTGCTGTATCAGCAAGAGCTGCCTTTTCTGCTGCAAGGACAGCAGCATCCTGTGCGTCGCTTGCCTTCTGCTGAGCGAGTTCAGTTGCAGTGGTTACTGATGCCATCTGTCGCTCATAGTTCTGCTGGCGCTGAGTGTCTGCCTGTTGACGCTGTGCCTCCTGAGTCTCTCGTGTTTGTTCGTGAGTGTTACGGGTAGCCTCTGATGACTGACGCTGTTGCTCCTGTTGCTGTCGTGTCTGCTCATTGCTCTTGCGAGTGTTCTCTTCCGTGACACGTGCCTGCTCTTCCGTTACGCGAGCTGTCTCTGCTTGTTGGCGGAGATTCTCAGCCTCACGGAGTGCTGCATTGATAGCCTCTGCATCTGTGGTAGCTTGCTTTACCGCCTCGATGAATGACTGAACGTCGGTTGCCTGAATCCAGTTGGTGTTGGTCTTAGATGGTGCGCTGTTCACGTTGTCCTTAGCTGACCACCATCCGTCGCCGTTGTAGGTGACGTATGTAAGCTTGGTGTAGGCGGTCTGTGTGTTCCATGCACCACCGTCCGTAAGGATCACCTTGCCGATTTTGATTTGTCTCATATTTTTTAGTGTTTTTATCTGTTACTTAATATCGGGGAAATCTACGCAGAGATAGCCGTCTGCATCGAGTGAGAGGTTAGTGCCTTCTGCCTCGTCAGGAATCTCTGCCACGAGATAGCCGGCTGCATCAATACTGACTGACGGGTAGAGGATGCTTCCGTCAGCTCCGTCCTTGCCGTCTTTGCCCGGGTCGCCCTTGTCGCCCTTCTCGCCATTGGCTCCAGGCAGTCCGTCCTGTCCATCACGTCCGGGCTCGCCCTTGTCGCCCTTTTCGCCTTTCATGTAGAATGGAGGAAGAGTGCCAATAACAGTTAAGGAGCTTGCGCCGTTTAGCGAGAGGTTCACCTGATACTGCGTGCCGTCCACGTCATCGAAGACAGGCACGAATGGTTTAACATACTGATTGCAGATATGATCGCAGAACGCATCGTTGTTGAGATAGAACTCAATCGCCAGTGTCAGCGTGCCGATTCCCATAAGGTTCTTCACTGTGCCATCCGTCTGGTTTATGCCTATCTCAAGGCGACCGTCAGCGAGCAGTCTGCAGTTCTTCCACGTCACGCCATCATAGCTTGCCACGAATGGGCGTGACGGTGATGCAGTGTAGAAGTTGAGCCTGAAAGGACAACCTCCCCACTGTGCTTCACTCGCCAGTATGACGGTGAAGTCGGATTTGTAGAATTGCTCTATTGTTTTCATTGTGGTAAGTGTGGCAGGGGTTTGACTGCCTACAATAAACCCAGACAACATGTGCCTGGGTTTACCTTGCGCTTTTTGCTCCCTCCCATTTGGGGGAAGGATGGGGATAGGGGCTGCTATTTCCCCCAATTCCCAATCATAATATAGCATGAGCAGATGCACTGGCAGACATCGACCTTGGCGTTCGGTGCTCCGGGGTTCTTGACTGGCTTGACGTTCTCCATGTGGTCCTCCTCCAGCACGGCATTGCCGAAGCACCAACTGATGATAGGGTTGTCTGCCACAAACAATTTCCTCGGTGCCCAGTGCACTTCGTCCCAAACGACCTGGCACGCGCTGTTGTACGTGGCGTAGGTCTGGCTGACGGGCTGGAGGCGTTTCTTTAATTCGGCTTCCATTGCTTTCAGGTTCGTGCCTCTCTTCTGCATCTTGTTCACGAGCCACGCCTTGATGTGGTTCACGAAGCGGTCGCTGTCGTAGGCATCGTAGCCGAAGGCCATGATGCGGACGTGCTGCGAAACTTCCTCTATCACGTCGATGACTGCCGCTCCGTCCAGAATCTCGCCGGGGCATACGTGCAGACGGCCCTCGTCTATCCATTGGCGGTAGAGCACCTTGTTCGGGCTCTTTCCCAGCTGCTCCTCGGCTATCCACGCATCGCAGTCCCACAGCACTTGCTTGGTCTTCGTGTTAAGTGCGACCCAACCGAGGGCACAGAGGTCATCACCCTTTGAGAAGTCCATGCCGCAGAATGCCACCCATTCCCTCTTGTTGCACTGGCGAATGCCCTGCGGAACCATGAGCGCACGAATCTCCTCCTGACTGATCCACTTCTTCACGCGCTCACTCTGCCAGATATTCAAATCTTTTGTCGCAACCTCCTTGCGGTCATCTTCTGTGCCGGTGAGAGCCTTCTGAATACGCTCCTTGTACCAGGTGGGCTGGACGGTGATGCCGATGGCTCGGTTTACACGCTTGA
>CAMAGM010000097.1 GCA_945833995.1 uncultured Prevotella sp. | reverse complement strand
GTGTAGTCGTCGAAATGTATGGTCTGCGTGAAACGGCTCTTCAGTCCGGGGTTGGAGTCGATGAAGTCGTGCATCTGCTGGGTGTAGCCCGCCACGATGCAGACAAACTTGCCACGGTCGTCCTCCAGTCGTTTCAGCAGAGTGTCGATAGCCTCGGAGCCAAAGGAGTCCTGGTCGTTGGACTTCAAGGTGTATGCCTCGTCGATGAAGAGCACGCCACCGATGGCGGAATCGACAAGCTGGTTGGTCTTGATGGCTGTCTGTCCGCTGAATCCCGCCACGAGGCTGCTGCGGTCAGCCTCAACAAGCTGTCCGCGGGGCAGCACGCCAAGGGTCTTGAACACGTTTGCCATGATGCGTGCCACGGTGGTCTTTCCCGTTCCGGGGTTTCCCGTGAAGATATAGTGCTTGCCTTGGAACGTGTCCTTGGCTCCACGCTGTATCTGGAGATTGATGAACGAGGCGAGGTTGCTGACTTCCTGCTTCACCGAGGTCAACCCGACGAGTCCCTCAAGGTCTTTCAGGCAGTCGGTGTAGTCAACGGTCTGCGGACGGTCGTAAGGCACGTCGCTCTCGTCGATGGTCATCAGCTCGTCGTTGGTGAGCGTGGAGAGGTCGTTTTTCTGCAGTCGCTCTGCCTGAAGCTTGCATATAGAGTCGAACAGCTGCCTCATAGCCCTACCGTTGGCAAAGTTCTTGTCGCGGTGCTCGTAGAGGTCGTTGATGACTGTCATTGCCTTGTCCTGAGCCTTGGGCGAGAAGATATACTTCTTGTCGTCGGCGAAGGTGAGCATAATCTTGTATAGCTCGGCAGGGTTGTAGTCGTCGATGTTGAGGAAATAGTTGAAGCGGCTCTTGAAACCGGGGTTGATGCGGAACAGGTTGTCCATCTCCATGCGGTAGCCTACCACGATGCAGACGAACTTGCCGCGGTCGTCCTCCATGCGCTTCATCAGCTTCTCAAGGGCCTGCGCTCCCTGCTGGTCGCGCTCGCCCGTCTGGCTGATTGGCGCGAGGGTGTAGGCCTCATCGACAAAGAGTATGCCGCCCATTGCCTTGTCGCAAAGGCGGTCAACCTGCTTCGGTGTCTCGCCCTGATAGGGGCTTACCATCTTGGCGCGGTCAACCTCCACGACGTGCCCACTGTCGAGATAGCCTATGGCGGCAAGTATCTCGCCGAGCTTTCGGGCGATGGTGGTCTTTCCCGTGCCTGGGTTTCCAGTCAGCACGATGTGCATCGACATCTTATCGCCACCGCCGAGTCCGCGTCCCTGCCGCTCTATTCCGTTCTTCACAGAATAGGCAATCTCACGCACTGCCTTCTTCACCTCGTCCATTCCGATAAAGTGGTCGAGGTCGGAGAGTATCTCGTCGAGCGAGCGCTCAACAGGCACATAGCCACGAATGTCGTCTGGCTCGATGACATGTGCGTCGATGCCACGGCTGATGAACGACGTGAAAATGTCCTCTGCCTCCTTGGTGGCCTCGTGGGCGAAACCGAAGGTCTCGTCCTTGGTCTTCACCTGATACTTGAAATAGCGGGTGAGCTTGCGCTCTGCCTCAAGGCTGAAACTGTCGAGCCCGTATTTCGTGCGGAGCACGTTGCGGCAGATGGAGGCAAGTTCCTTATGGCCTGGGGTGGGCAGATAGAACTTATATTTGAACCGGTTGCTGACCGAGGGGTTGTTGTTGATGAAATCGTCGAGCCCGCGGGTCAATCCGGAGATAATCACTATAGGGTCGTCGTCCCAATGGTCCATCTCGACAAAGAGCTTGTCGAGTGGGTTGACTTGGTTGGAATAGCGGTCGGGAAGCAGCTTCTGAACATTGTCGAAAAAGAGGATGCCTCCCTTGGCTTTCTTGATGTTGTCGTCCCATTTGTCAACAAAACGGGCATAATCGACGGCATCGACCATGGTGAGCTTGGGTTTGGAGATTATCTTGTTCTGATAGAAATAATCCCTTATCACCTCGGCAAGCATTGTCTTGCCCGTTCCCGTCTCACCTATTATAATAGCATTGACGCTCAGCCTCACCTTCGCGACATCCTTGCGCGACTGGAGGAACGTGTAGGTATCGACAACGGTCTTCAGCTGCGACTTCACCTCGTCGAGCCCTACCATTTTCGACAACACGTTCTGCGTGGCCATCGGCTTTCCACACCAGCGGCAATACTTTGCTATCGAGCGATTTTCCTTATGACAATGTTCACACTTCATAATACTTCATTTATCGGAAAGGATTGTTCTTGTTATGGGTTTGCCACGTTGAGGAGATGGGGGTTGTAGATGATCATCTCCAACAGGAGCACCAACGCTAGCAGGCTCCATAGGGCATAGTGGATTACGGAGTCGCTGCTGACTGCCTTGAACTGGTTCTTAACATCGTCGAGCAAGCCGAACTTCGAGCCATTGAAGCGCGACGAGCGGGTCTTGAACGTATAGAACAGAGGCTCGAGAAGCGACGATTTCATGTCGTCGTCCATCACCTCCGTCACAAGTTCCTTGTCCTCGACTCCCTCCTTGCGGTTGTCGGTGAGGTAGCAGACGAAGACATAGACAGCGGTGAGCAAAAGCACGGCGGGAATGAACATCACGGGCAGGTTGGAGTTGACGAAACGCAATACCAACATCGGGATGAACGATGTGAAGAAACCGAGCATCGCCCAAAAGGTTGCCATCATCACGCCGAAGCCCTTGAAGAAAGACCTCACGCCTACGAGAATGGCAGTGGAGAGTCCCACTGGGAGGCAGATGCTGACGAAGCCATTGTCGAGCATGGCATCGCGACCTGTGATGCCGAAGACCAACACCGACAGTGCCCAAAGGGCAGAGAGCCCGTAGAACACACGCTTCAACATTCGGGCACGGTTGCAAGAGCGCTTGTACTCGACACGCACCTCCTCATATTTCCGTGCCGTCTCCTCCTTTGCCTTGATGAAACGGCGATAATAGACCTGTTGTGGGGCGATGGCACCTATTGCCATTACCCATTCCTCCAGACTGCGCTCGTAGCTATACTCTACGGCGAAGTCCTCAAAGGGGTTCTCATGGTAGAACACCGACATCCACTGGGTGAAACTGCCACTGCGGATCTCGTTGCGCACCTCGGCGGCATCGCGCACGTCAATCTTGCGCCCATCGTCCAATATTGTCCCCGAGGGCAAGAGATAGGATGGCGTAGTGTCAAGTATGCGGCAGAAACGGTATGCCGCAGTGCGCAAGTCGTAAGCGCCGAGGAGGTTGCGGTTCTCGTCGCTCTTGAGGTCAAAGCAGCGTATGCACTCGTGTATCTGCTTGCTCCAACCGTGCAGTTGGGCAAAGTATAGGAACCGTCCATCCTTGTCGGAGAAGTCGGCTATGCGCTCGGCAAACTCCTGGTCGCTAAGGTTTTGCCATTGCTTGAGTTTCTCTGCCAAGAGGCGGCCTACCTTGGCTGGGGTGTTCGCACCACGGAGATCGAACGAAGCGGTGCGGTCAACATTGTATAGCACCTTGTATGCCAAGGTCTTGGAGAAAGGCTTGCCCTCGGTCATGATGCGGAAAGCCTCGCAAGCCATCTTGTCCTCATGGCTATACATCCACGACAAGAGCCTACCATCGGTGATGCTGTGCCAGTCGTTCTCGCTCATGTCCTCGTAGCCGAAGCAGTGTACGATGTCCTTCATCGAGCGCGACTTGTGCTTTGCGAAGAAAGGCATGTCCTTGTCAAGCTCGTAGATTGTCCTGAGAAGGGCATTGTTTAGGTCTGACGCCTGAACGCCAGTGAAATAGCCACGCATGCGGGTTACGTCGCAGTCGGAGTGGCACTCTATGTAGATCCAGAGGTTGTCGTGTGGGTTGCGAAGCAGCACCTGGTATTTCTGTGCGTTGAGCAGCATAGTTATGGCGACGCTGTGGATGTCGTTGCACTCCTGACCATTCACATCCATATAGGGCCACGCAGGGTCCATGGAATAGATGGCTGACATGAGACCTGCGTGCTGGTCGGCAGGATAGCGGTTGACCACAATGTCCTTCAGCACCATTGCCATCTTGCTGTTGCCACAGGACTCAAACCAGTTGAGCAACCTGCCACCATAGATATAGCCACGGGCTATGCGCTCGTTGTTGAGGAGCATAGGGATGAGCTCCTGCACGTTCTCTGCCACGAGGTTGCGCTCGGGGTCAACCACGAATGTCTTGTAGCGGAGGAAGGGCGAAGTGAAGTCAACCTCTGGGCTCTCGCCGAGAAACCATCGCTCCACCTCGTTGTAGGTCCAACGCTTCTGCACGTTGACTGCCGTCAGTCCCTTAATTAGCAGGCGCACCCGCTCCGGCAAGGTGTCGATGCCTGGGAGCCTCCCCTCGTTCTTGCGCTTCATGATGGTGCGCTCGCCTACATTGAAAGGACTGTTGCCTCGCCACAGGGCAAGTAGGGTGATGCCAAGCGAGTAGTAGTCGGTGGCTGGAGTAAGCTCCACAATGCCGTCTATCACGTCGTTGTACATCTCAGGCGAGGCATAGATAGGGGTTCTTGCCTGAGTGGTGCGGTGGAGCTCGTTCTTGTCGTGGATGACCGACGAGATGCCGAAATCGCCCAACACTATCTGGGTCTGATCCACGTCGCGGAAGAAGAAGTTGCCTGGCTTTATGTCCTTGTGGATGACGTTGTTGTTGTGGCAGTATTCCAATGCGGCGGCTGCCTGAAGGGCTATGCGGCGGAACTTGTCGAGGTCGCCATGGAGCTGGTAGTGGTTGAGCGTGCCTCCCTGAAGATACTCCATCAGCTCATAGTCGCGGTTTACGCCCTCGACATACATCTTTCCGAAATCGTAGATGCGGACAATCATCTCAAACTCGATGTTTGCCACAACCTTCATCAGCTTTTTCTTTATCGTGAAGTTGGGATAGTAGATTTTCAGCACGAGCTTGCGTCCCTCGTTCTCAACGAGGAATACCTGTGCCTCACCCGAGTTGTCACTGAGACATTTCAGTTTGCGGTAGGTGGTGCCCTTGATCTCGAACGTCTCGTCGTCAATCGTTTCGTTGAAGGCAGCCTCCGAGCGCCGCGTGGTGTCGTCGTCGTCAAGTCGGCCCGTCACCTCAAGTTTCGGGTCGAAATGCGACGTGACGTCAAGCGAGTCGGTTGCCAAGGTAGTGTCAAGCGTCATGTCGCCAGTGGGTATAATTGTCTTGTCATCCATTGTCATCTACAATTTTTGGTTTTGAGCTTTGTCCCAAAATAATCCATTTTCCACCAAGATGGGGCTTGGCGCATCCACAGGGACTGCTGTGTATGGCATGCTTGTAGTTGCATTTCCATGCCAACCTCAGCCCCGCGGGCTTCATAGCCATGGCATAGTTGCGTGCCTCTACGGGCTTCTCTGTCTCGTGGGTCTGCATTTCCTCCAAAGCCTGCATGAGTTGCTCGGCAATGATGTGCTTCCTGATGTTGTATTCCTCCTGTGTGATGCGTCGGGAAGGAATTTCGGGAATGTCGGGATTGGTCTCACCACGGTCCTCGGCAAGCAGTCGCAACACTCTCTCGCGAAGTGCCCTGTTGGCTTCCTCGTGCATCATCTCTACCTCTGAGGTCAATGGCAATGTCATGTCGAGCTCCGAGAGTTGGTCGGCAAGCATCTGCAGCTGCTTGTACTCTGGCGTTGCCTTTACCTGCTGCAGGAGGGTGCGTGCCTCATCGGTAAGCGGCAGACCACACTGCTTGCAAAAAGCAAACTCGTTCATAGTGTTGCAACGGGGGCACACTATTCCACCTCGCGGATTGCCACACTCTGGACAGTAGGCCTCATCGCCCTGCAACGCCGCTCCACAGAAGGAGCAGGTGTCGTATTTGATGTAGTGATGGCACGACTCGCAGAAGTCGGCACCCTCACTTATGGGGCTTCCACAGTTGGGACAAAGATTCAACGCCTCTGACTGTTGCATAGCCATCTGCTGGACCTGAGAGTCAAAGTTGGAGCCTTCGTCGTATGTTGGAGCAAAAGTCTGGAATTCGGGACTCATCGTGCGTGCCGTCCGTTCCATGCCCAAGCTATCTTGCGTTATTTTGTCGTAGTCCATAAAAAGGTCTTTTTTAGGTTTCTGCCGATGCCACTTCTCATTTCATGAGACGGCGGTCGGTGGTAATTGTGTGCAAAGATATAAAATAATTCCTTAATAAACAAAAAAAACCGCCCATTTTTTTCAATTTGGGCGGTCATTATTTCATTTTATCGTTTTTCTGATATTACCAAAGTTCGAGCCTTTGGCTCTTTGGCAAATAAAGTTTGTCACCTTCTTTCACACCGAAAGCCTCATACCAGGCATCGATGTGTGGCAAAGCTCCGTTCACACGCCAACGGCTCAGCGAGTGAGGGTCGCTCTTTGTGCGGTTGCGGATTTCCTCATCAGTGATGTTGCCTGCCCACACTCCAGCGTAAGCCATGAAGAAGCGTTGGTCGGCAGTGTAACCGTCTTTGTCTGCAGGGGTTGACTCCTTGGTAGCGTTCTTGAACGCTGTGTAGGCAACTTGAAGTCCGCCATGGTCGGCAAGGTTCTCGCCAAGCGTGAAACGGCCATTGGCATTAAGGTCAGGAAGGACCTTTATGGCTGAGAAGAAATTATCGTACATATCTGCCTTCTCGTTGAACTTTTTCGCATCGTCCTGTGTCCACCAGTCCTTCATGTTGCCATCCTTGTCATAGTTGCGTCCGCTGTCGTCGAAACCATGGGTCATCTCATGACCTATCACGACACCGATGGCGCCATAGTTGAAAGCGTCGTCAGCATCGGCATCGAAGAAAGGAGGCTGCAATATGCCTGCGGGGAAGCAAATCTCGTTGGTGGTTGGATTGTAGTAGGCGTTGACTGTCTGAGGAGTCATGCCCCACTTGTCCTTGTCAACTGGCTTGCCGAGAGTCTTATCGAGCATGTCGCTCAACAGGAAGCGCGCACACTCCTGTATGTTCTCGTAATAGGACTTGGCAGGGTCGATGGCGAGACCGCTGAAGTCGTCCCACTTGTCGGGATAGCCAATCTTAACATAGAAAGTGCTAAGTTTCTCCTGAGCGTTCTTCTTCGTCTCCTCGCTCATCCAGTCCTGCTCGTTGATGCGCTCGCCGAGAGCCTTCTGAAGATTCTTTACGAGTGTCACCATGCGCTCCTTCGACGAAGCGGGGAAATACTTCTCCACATAGATCTTGCCAAGAGCCTGTCCCATCACGCCTTCCACCTGTTGTGTGGCACGCTTCCAGAGCGGATAGTTCTCCTTGCGACCCGACATTGTCTTTCCGAAGAAATCGAAGTTGGCTGCTATCACGTCGTCGCTAAGATAGCCCACGCCGTCCATTATCTGTCCCCACTCCATATAGTCGCGGTACTCGTCTGCCTTTAGCGAGCCTATGAGACTGTTGGCTGCGTCCATGAACTCTGGTTGACCTACAACAAGTTCGTCAACATATTTCAAGTCGATGCCAGAAGCCACGAGCAGTTTGTCGAGCTTGATGCTTGGATAGCGGTTGTTGAAGTCCGAGCGGGTCATGCGGTGGTAGTTTGCCTCAGGGTTGCGCAACTCAGCAGGAGCCTTCGATGCCTTGGCAAGGGTGGTCTCAAGCCTCATGATGTTCTCCATCTTCTTCTGCGCTACCTTCTCGCTGAAGCCAAACATAGTGAACATCCTTACAATGTGCTTCTTATAAGCCTCTCGGATGGCTGTAGTAGCCTGGTCGTCGTCGAGATAGTACGACTTCTGTCCCAAGGTCAAGCCACCTTGTCTGACGTTGAGAATGTTCTGCTTCGAGTTCTTGCGGTCTGTTCCATAGTATGCACCGAAGAACTCCCTGTCGCCATACTTGGCAAGCTCAAGCTGAATGTCGAACAACTGTGCAACACTTTTAGCCTTCTCCATCTTCTCGATTATTGGCATCAGCGGTTTAACGCCTTCCTTGTTGCGGCGCACCGAGTCGATGGCGAGTTTGTAGAGGTCGCTAAGCTTTCGCTCCACCGTGCCTTCCTTGTAGTCGGCATTTCTCAGTTCGTCGAGAATGGCGTTGATGCGCTTGTTGTTGTTCTCGCCCAGCTTGTCGAAACTGCCATAGCGTGAGTATGCTGCTGGCAGCGGGTTGGCTTTCATCCATCCGCCGCAGGCAAACTGATAGAAATCGTCGGCAGGACGCACCGACTGGTCAAGATTGGCTGTTGAGATGCCAGCAGTCAAATTGTCCTGTGCTGTGGCTCCAAGCGTTGCCGAAGCCATTGCCATTATTGTCATAAATCTTCTTACTTTCATATTGTAAATAAATATCTTAACTCAAAACTCTTAATTTTTAATTCTTAATTCTCAATTCTTAATTTTCAATTCTTAACCTCCTCCAGCTCCATGCTCGCCTCTTCCCATCGTTCCACTTCCTCGTCGAAGGCGCGCTTTGTCGAGGTGTATTCTGTAATGATTGTCATGTCGCTGGCATTCTCAGGCTTGCAGAGAATCTCGTCGAGTTCCTTCAGTCGCTTCTCCATTTGCTCTATCTTCCGCTCCGACTCCTTCACTGCCTTCTCAGCCTTGTTAATCAGCTTCTGTCGCTCCTTGCGCTCGGCATAGCTTTCCTTGTTGGAGCTTTCCTTCGTCTTTCCCAGAACTTCCAAATTATCCGGATTATCCTTCCTCTCCGACCTCACCGAAAACGCCTCAACGCCCGCATTGGCACAAGTGCGAAGATAGTCGTAGATGCCACCAATGTGCTCTCTCACCTTGCCACCACCAAACTCATATACCTTTGTCACCAAACCATCGAGGAACTCGCGGTCGTGGCTTACTATTATCGCCGTTCCGTCGAATGACCTTATGGCTTCCTTCAGCACATCCTTCGATGGCATGTCGAGGTGGTTTGTCGGCTCGTCGAGGATGAGAAGGTTCACTGGTTCAAGCAGAAGGCGGATCATTGCCAATCGGCTGCGCTCGCCACCACTCAGCACCTTAACCTTCTTCTCCGATGCCTCGCCACCAAACATGAAAGCACCGAGAATGTCGTTTATTCTCAGTCGTATCTCACCACGAGCCACATTGTCTATGGTCTCAAACACCGAGAGACTCTCGTCCAACAGTTGAGCCTGGTTCTGTGCGAAATAGCCAATCTGGACGTTGTGTCCAATCTTCAAGTCGCCAGTGAAAGGAATCTCGTTCATTATACATTTCACCAACGTTGACTTTCCCTCTCCGTTCCTTCCAACGAAAGCCACCTTCTCGCCACGCTTTATGGTAAGGCTAACATGGTCAAACACGGTGTGGTTGCCATAGTCCTTGCGCACATCGTCGCAAATCACGGGAAAGTCGCCACTGCGGAGGCAAGGTGGGAACTTAAGGTGAAGCGCCGAGTTGTCAACCTCGTCAATCTCTATCGGGACAATCTTCTCCAACTGTTTCAGTCGGCTCTGCACCTGCACTGCCTTGGTTGGCTTGTAGCGGAAACGCTCCACGAAGTCCTTTATGTCGGCTATCTCCTTCTTTTGGTTCTCGTATGCCCTTATCTGCTGCTCGCGTCGTTCTGCCCTTAGCTTCACATACTCGTCGTATTTCACACGGTAGTCGATAATCTTTCCGCAAGAGATCTCCAGGGTTCGGTTTGTCACGTTGTTGATGAACGCACGGTCGTGGCTCACCATCACCACTGCCTTTGCCTGTGTGCTAAGGAATTGCTCCAACCATTGTATCGACTCAATGTCAAGGTGGTTGGTGGGCTCGTCGAGAAGCAGCACGTCAGGCTTCTTAAGCAGTATCTTTGCCAACTCTATTCTCATTCGCCAACCCCCAGAGAACTCACTCGTAGGTCGCTCCAGGTCTTCGCGTCGGAAACCAAGTCCCGCAAGTGTTCGCTCCAGTTCAGCCTCACAGTTCTCGGCACCCATCATCAGCAGTCGCTCATGCTCGGTGGTGAATTTCTCAACCAATGCCGCATATTCCTCGCTCTCATAGTCGGTGCGCTCGGCAAGCTGTTGGTTAAGCTCGTCAACACGCTTGCTCAACTCCGTCACGTTGTCGAAAGCCTTTCGTGCCTCGTCCCTCACCGTAGTGTCGTCTTGCAGATTCATCACCTGAGGCAGATATCCTATGGTAGTGTCGTTTGGTACAGCCACCACTCCCTCCGTTGGTTTCTGCAAACCACAGAGAATTTTCAGCAGTGTCGATTTTCCCGCTCCGTTCTTACCCACGAGCGCAATGCGGTCGCGGTCGTTCACCACGAAGCAAGCCCCACTGAACAATGGCTTTACGCCAAACTCCACTTTCAATTGTTCTACTGAAATCATTTCTTTTTTTTCCGTTTAGCTTGCAAAGTTACACCTTTTATATAATACAACAAAATCTTTTATGCTTTTTTATAACTCCACAACCACAAATGGGAAATGACAAATGACAAATTAGAAATGAGAAATGAGAAGTGACAAATTAGAAATGACAAATGACAAATTTTGAAATTAGAAGTGGGAAATGAGAAATTAAAATTGAATTGCTGCGCATTGATGGGAGGCGCAGTAATTCAATTTTCATTTTTCAATTTTCAATATTAAGAATTCAATATTCAAAATATTATTTCACCACTGGAATCTTCTCCACACGACGCTGGTGACGGCCACCCTCAAACGTGGTCTTGAAGAACTCGTCCATGATGGCGGCTGCTGTCTTGTTGTCGATGAAACGACCAGGCATTACCAGTACGTTGGCATCGTTGTGCTGACGGCAGAGATGGGCTATCTCTGGAATCCAAGCCAAACCCGCACGCACGCCCTGGTGCTTATTGAGTGTGATGCTGATGCCCTCACCACTGCCACAAACGGCAATGCCAGGATAAACCTCACCACTCTCTATACCCTCGCCAAGGGCATGACCAAAGTCTGGATAGTCACAGCTGAGGTCACTATATGTGCCATAGTCCTTGTAGGCATATCCATGCTCCTCAAGATACTGAAGCACAAACTTCTTCAATGCGAAGCCTGCATGGTCGCAGGCAACTCCTACTGTCTTTACTTCCATAATTTATTAAGTTGACAAGTTTTCAAGTTGACGAGTTGACAAGTTATTAGTGTTGAAGTCTAATAAGCATAAATCATTGAGGTCTATACTATCAACTTGTCAACTTGTTAACTCGTCAACTTGTCAACTATAAAATATTACAACATTGCCTTTACCTGGTTGTAAACGTTCTCAGCGGTGTAGCCGAGCTTCTCGTCGAGCACCTTGTAGGGAGCGGAGAAGCCGAAGCTCTCAAGACCCCATACCTTTGACTCGGGAGCGGCACCGATGAGGAAACCCTGAAGGTTGACTGGCAGACCGGCTGTCATACCGAACACCTTGGCACCTGCAGGAACAACGCTCTGCTGATACTCTGCACTCTGGGTGCGGAACAAGCCCTCAGAAGGAACGCTCACGATACGAACCTTTACGC
>CAMAGM010000096.1 GCA_945833995.1 uncultured Prevotella sp. | reverse complement strand
CGCATCTTCCTCCCGATGGTCGGTCTTATGGGTATCGACTGGGCATACGGTTTCGACAAGGCACTCTCTACGGGAACAAAGGGTGGAAGCCAGTTCCACTTCATTCTCGGACAGGAGTTCTAATCAGCGAGGCTGAGGGGAAAATTAAGAATTAAAAATTAAGAATTAAGAATTAAGAATTGCTGCGCAAACCGAACGCAGAGCCGAGCTCGGGCTATGCTGAGGCGAAGCCAGCAATCGACGAAGTCAATTAAGAATTAAGAGTTAAGTTTATTTAGATATATTTCGGCTTATGAGAAAGTTGTTTTTCCTTATTGCCTTTTTGGCAACTACAATAGGGGTTAACGCCCAGAAGTTCGCACTCCTCGACATGGAGTACATCTTGAAGAACATACCTGCATACGAGCGTGCCAACGAGCAGCTCAACCAGGTGTCGAAGAAATGGCAGGCTGAGGTGGAGGCAATCAACACTGAGGCACAGACCATGTATAAGAACTATCAGAATGAGGCTGCATTCCTTTCCAAGGAGCAGAAGCAAGCCCGTCAGGATGCCATCGTGAAGAAGGAGCAGGAGGCAAGTGAGCTGAAACGCAAGTATTTTGGTCCTGAGGGTGAGCTTTTCAAAAAGCGTACGAGCCTTATGTCGCCAATTCAGGACGAGATATACAATGTGGTGAAGGACATTGCCGAACTGCGTGGCTATCAGCTTGTTCTCGACCGTGCGAGCGACAGCGGCATAATCTTCGGAAGCCCAAAGATAGACATCTCCGACGAGGTGCTCAATAAGTTGGGATATAAGTAGATGAAGGTATAGTAGGGAAGGAGTTAACTCCCTTGACACCTTTAACTCCTTAACTCCATTAAATATAAATTCGATACATTAATAATTAATTATTTTTATACAACGATGAAAAAAGTACTTTTTATGATCCTGATGCTGGCACCAATAGCTGCCATGGCACAGAAATTCGGACACGTTAACTCTCAGGAAGTAATTCAGGCAATGCCTGAATACACAAAGGCAAAGACTGAGATTGAGGCTTTGGCACAACAGTATGAGGCTGACCTTAAGAGCATGCAGGAGGAAATGACCAAGAAACTGAAGGACTACGAGGCTAACGCCAAAACTTTGCCTGACAATATCAAGCAGCGTCGTGAGACCGAGCTTCAGGAGATGGACCAGAAGATCCGTCAGAGCTATCAGGACAACCAGCAGGCACTGGCACAGGCTCAGCAGGAGAAGATGCAGGCTATCACTACCAAGGTCATCGACGCCATCAAGCAGGTGGGTCAGGCTGGCGGTTATGTCTATATCATGGACAATGCCGGTGGTATTCCTTATATCAGCACGACACTGAGTACCGACGTTACGGCTCAAGTAAAGGCAAAACTGGGTATTAAGTAATAATGAAGAGATACATACTTTCAATTCTTGTAGCTCTCGCAGCCGTTGCTGCTCAGGCGCAAGATGTTGATTCAGGCTCTCCTGTGGCTGTCGTTCAGCAATCGGCAGCCACAGTAGGCTATTTCAGCTATTTTGATGTGCTGCGCTCTATGCCCGACTATTCGTTGGCAGAAAAACAGTTGGACGAGTTGCGTGAGAAATACGAGGCTGAGACAAAGCGCGTTAGGGATGAGTTCAACGCCAAATACGAGGAGTTCCTCGAAGGGCAGAAGGATTTTCCATCAACCATCTTGAAGAAGCGTCAGACTGAGCTTCAGGAACTGATGGAGAAAAACATCGCCTTCAAGGAGGAGAGTCGCCGACTGCTCGCCGAGGCAGAGCATGCCATTTTCGCTCCGCTTCACGAGAGGATTTCCGAGGCTTTGGCAAGACTGGGCGAGGAAATGGGACTGATACTCATCGTCAACACCGACTCCGATGCCTGTCCCTACATCAATCCTGCGAGAAGCTTCAACGTCACCACATTGCTGAAGGAGAGGCTGGCTGTTATTTAACATAGTAGTGGGTCCTATAGGCATATTTGATTCGGGCTATGGCGGTTTGACCATTCTTCATGGAGTCCGTAGCCTTCTGCCGGAATACGATTATTTGTATCTCGGCGACAATGCCCGTGCCCCTTACGGACCTCGCTCTTTCGATGTCGTTTACGAGTTCACCCGTCAGGCTGTAGTCCGTCTTTTCGAGTTGGGTTGCAACCTTGTCATTCTCGGTTGCAACACGGCATCTGCCAAGGCTCTTAGGACAATCCAGCAGGTTGACCTACCGAAAATCGACCCCTCGCGCCGTGTGTTGGGCATCATTCGTCCTACTGCCGAGGTCATAGGTCAGCTTACCACCTCGCGCCATGTAGGCATTCTCGCCACCGAGGGTACTATCCGAAGCGAGAGCTATAGGCTTGAGATTCAAAAGCTCTATCCCGACATCAAGGTCTCTGGAGTGGCATGTCCGTTTTGGGTGCCATTGGTTGAATACAACGAGGCGGATAGTCCTGGGGCTGACTATTTCGTGAAGAAGCGCATCGACCAACTGATGCGTCTCGACCCTGAAATAGATGCCATCATCCTTGGTTGCACCCACTATCCGCTGCTTATGCCTAAGATAGTTAAGTATGTTGACCCTGGTGTCCGCATCATACCTCAAGGAGAGTATGTGGCAGAGAGTCTGCGCAACTATTTCGTGCGTCATCCCGAAATGGAGAGTCGTTGCTCCAAGGGAGGACATGTGGAGTATCTCACCACTGAGAACCCCGACAAATTCCGTGAGTCAGCCCAGATATTCCTCCACGAGCACGTTGACGTGAGGAATATTTCCTTGGGTTAATCCACTTTGTTTCCGTAGTACTGAGGGTGTGAGCGTCCCTCCCGCACAATCCGTCACCTTTATTTATAAGGAGCAGAAGAACGTGACGAGGAACGGGACGGAGAAATCGACACAGAAGCCGTGGAAGATGGATACGATGACGAAGTCCTGTCCCGATGCCCTGGTGATGATGGGTAGAGTGGTGTCCATTGTCGTTGCACCGCCAAGGGTGATGGGCGCCAGTTTGCCAAACCATCTGACGAGTAGTGGCGCGCAAAGCAGTGTGAGAATCTCACGCATGATGTTGGCAAGCAATGCCATGGTGCCCAGCTCGGCTCCCTTGTATTCGGTGATGAAGATGCTCGAAAGGGAGTAGTAGCCGAAACCAGAGCCTATTGCCATGCAGTCGAACAGATGGCGGTGGGGAAGCAACAGGGCTGCCGCTGCCGTTCCGGCAAGAGTGCCTACGATGGTCATAATAGGAAGCATCATCAGCCGTGGGTTGACCTTCTTGAAACTGCTGAGCAACTCTGAGTCGCTTCCTATGCCTATTCCCACGCAGAACATCAGGGCGCAGAGGGCATAGTAGCTGATGTCGCTATCTATCAGCCTCTGTGGCACTATGGACAATAGCCCTACGGCGATGCCGAGGGCAAAGAATCCTACAATGATTAGGCTGCCTTTCATGCCTTGCCTCCTTTCGCAACACGGTGCCACAACCACCATGCGGCAAGCACGCTGCCTATGGAGCCTCCAAGGGTGAGTACCAGTGCTTCTGCGCCAAGCGTCTGCAGACCTCGTACGATGTTGGGATTTGAGCCTACCTCAATGCCCAAAAGGAAGAGCAAAGCCCAAATGAGCACTGTTACCAGTTTTGATATGGCGGCGGTGCTCCTGCCACGAAGCAGGTAGCCGAGACCGATGCCGCAAAGCATTATCGATACTATTATCAGCATAAGGGTTACATTTTTTTGTTCTCTATTTAAAGACGTGGAATTTCCGTGTTTTATTATGTTGACGAGTTGGAGCAGAATAAAAAAACATGGAAAAAGCGGAAATCTGTAAAAATGGTAATAAATTCCGTATTATGTTTATTGGCGTTTTGGAATATTATAGCTATCTTTGCAGCGGATTATATCAATAACTTTTAAAGAAATGCTGAGAAAGATAAGGTTGACGCTTGCCGTCTTGTTCTTCGTGGCTGTGACGCTCCTGTTCCTCGACTTTACGGGGACGTTGCACCGATGGCTTGGTTGGACTGCAGAGGTGCAGTTCCTGCCAGCGTTGCTTGCCATGAACGTGGTCGTTGTCGTGGTGTTGGTTGCCTTGACACTATTTGTTGGTCGTGTCTATTGCTCCGTGGTTTGTCCGCTGGGAGTGATGCAGGACATTATAGCTTGGCTCGGTCGCCGTGGCAAGAAGCGCAAGCTGCGCTATGGCCACTCTCCGGAGCGAAGATGGCTGCGCTGGGGAGTGTTTGTGGCTTTCGTGGCGTGTCTTGTGGGCGGTCTGACCACGCTCTCGTCGTTGTTGGCTCCTTATAGCTCCTACGGTCGCATCGCGTCAAATCTTCTCTCTCCATTGTATCGCTGGTGCAACAATGGGTTGGCATACATAGCCGAGCGTGCCGACAGCTATGCGTTCTATGAGACGGAGGTTTGGCTGAGGTCGATGCCGACGTTCATCATTGCCGTTGTCACTTTTATTATAATTGGCGTGTTGGCATGGCGTGGAGGCAGGACATATTGCAACACCATCTGTCCTGTGGGCACCCTGCTCGGTTTCCTCTCGCGTTTCTCGTGGCTTAAGATCCATATCGACGAGGGCAAGTGCAACCGTTGTGGCAAATGCTCAAGGAAGTGCAAGGCAGCTTGCATAGACGGGAAGCACCATAGGATAGACTATAGCCGATGCGTGATGTGCATGGACTGTATTGAGACTTGCAAGCATGGGGCTATTTCCTTTGGAAAGAGGAGTGAGGAGAGAGGAGAGAGGAGTGAGAATGGGCGACGTGCGTTCCTTGCCTTGGCTACTTCCTTTGCTGCCTCCACTGCTATCAATGCCCAGAAGAAGAAGGTGGATGGCGGACTGACGGTTATTGAGGACAAGGTGAAGCCAGAGCGTGCCACGAGGATATTGCCTCCCGGAGCTTTCAGCGCCCAGCATTTCGCCCAACATTGCACCGCCTGCCAGCTATGTGTGTCGGTCTGCCCCAATCAGGTGCTTCGTCCCTCAACAGATCTGGAACATCTTATGCAGCCAGAACTGTCATACGAGCGAGGATATTGTCGCCCAGAATGTACTCGCTGTTCCGACGTTTGCCCAACGGATGCCATACGTCCTATTACGGTGGCTGAAAAGTCATCGACGCGAATAGGACATGCCGTGTGGGTGAAGAAGAATTGTGTGCCTGTTACCGATGGTGTCAGTTGCGGCAACTGCGCTCGCCATTGTCCTTCGGGTGCTATTCTAATGGTGCCAATGGATCAGGACGACCCCGAATCTCTTAAGATTCCGGTTGTCAATGTGGAGCGTTGCATTGGTTGTGGAGCTTGTGAGAATTTGTGTCCAGCACGTCCGTTCAGCGCAATATATGTTGAGGGACATGAGAGACATAGTGAGTATTGATTTTGGATTTATGAGCACTATGAATAAAGATATTTCACGTCGTGACTTCCTAAAGACCATGGGGGTGGCTGGATTGGCAACGGCTGGTTTGGCATCGTGTGTAAACAAGCAGTCGGACAACAAGCCGACAGTGACTGCCAACAGCGATATTCCAAAGGATAAGATGACCTATCGCACTTGTCACACCACGGGCGACCGCGTGTCGCTCCTGGGCTATGGCATGATGCGACTGCCAACCAAACCCAAGACTGGGACGAAAGAGGGTGAGGACGAGGAGATTGACCAGGAGGCAGTGAACCGTTTGGTTGACTATGCCATTGAGCATGGAGTGAACTATTTCGACACCTCGCCAGCCTATTGCTGTGGATTCTCCGAGCGTGCGACAGGCATAGCCTTGAAGCGGCATTCCCGCGAAAAATTCTTCGTGGCTACAAAACTCTCAAACTTCGACCCCTCGACGTGGAGTAGGGAAGCATCGATAGAGATGTACCGCAACTCGTTCAAGGAACTGCAGGTTGACACGATAGACTATCTGCTGCTTCATGCCGTGGGCGGTGGACGCGACGGAATGGAGGAACTGCACAAGAGGTACATAGACAATGGAGTGCTCGACTTCCTCCTTGAGGAGCGCAAGGCAGGACGCATACGCAACCTCGGCTTCTCCTATCATGGCGACATAAAGGTGTATGACTACCTGCTCTCTGAGCACGACCGCTACAAGTGGGATTTCGTGCAGATACAGATGAACTATCTCGACTGGAAATTTGCCAACAAGGCTAACCCCAGCGTCACCAACTCCGACTATCTCTACGAGGAACTGAGGAAACGCCATATCCCCGTGGTCATAATGGAGCCATTGCTTGGCGGTCGTCTGGCAAAGGTGCCAGATTTCCTCGTGGCACGCCTCAAACAGCGTGAGCCAGAGCTAAGCGTCGCATCATGGGCATTCCGCTTTGCCGGCACCTATCCTGAGGTGCTTACGGTGCTCAGTGGTATGACCTTTATGGAGCATCTGCAGGACAACCTCCGTTCCTACACTCCGCTGAAGCCGCTCAACGACAGCGAGCTTACATTCCTGCAGGAGATAGCTGCCGAGATGGTTGGCTTGAAGACCATTCCTTGCAACGACTGCAAATATTGCATGCCCTGTCCATACGGCATCGACATACCCGCCAACCTGCTCTATTACAATAAGTGTGTCAACGAGGGCAACATTCCCCATGAGGTGCAGGACGCAGCCTATCGCAAAGCCCGCCGTGCCTTCCTTATTGGCTACGACCGCTCGGTGCCAAAGCTACGACAAGCAGACCACTGCATAGGCTGTGGCGAATGTGTCTCCCACTGTCCGCAACGCATAAAAATCCCAAAGGAACTCCACCGCATCGACAAATTCGTGGAGAAACTAAAATTAAATGGAGAGTGAGGAGAGAGGAGAGGAGGGAAGAATTAAAAATTAAAAATTAAGAAAGAATCCCTACACCCCCTACACCCCCTACACTCCCTTACACCCCCTACACCCCCAACCTTCAAAAAAAAATCTATGAATACAACAATGTTTATCGGTGGCATCGGCTTTCAAGAGGTGCTGCTCATCGCACTGGTAGTGCTGCTGTTTTTTGGTGGAAAGAAAATCCCGGAACTGATGAAAGGTCTTGGGAAGGGCGTACGCTCTTTCAAGGAAGGACTGAATGACGATAAGAGTGAGGAGAGTGGAGAGAGAAGTGAAAAGTGACGACTCCATGACCTTTTGGGAGCATCTCGATGTGCTTCGTGCGGCGATAGTGAGGATTATCGTCGTTGTCGTGTTGTGTGGCATTGTGGCTTTTATGTTCAAGGACCAACTCTTTGCCATCGTGCTTGCCCCCAAGGATGCGGGCTTCATCACCTATAGGCTTCTCTTCCAGTTGTCGTCGTTGGTCGGTGGCAATGCCGACGGTGGCGACTTTTTTGTCCAGCTTGTCAACACAGGCTTGGCGCAACAGTTTGTCATTCATGTCAAGACAGCGATGTGTTTTGGCGTTATTTGTTCCTCGCCATACATCATCTATCAGTTGTTCCGCTTTGTCTCGCCAGCATTGTACGACAACGAGCGCCGTTATGTCGTGCGTGTGGTGGGTTTTGGCTACCTGATGTTTCTCCTTGGCGCGTTGGTCAGCTATTTCCTTATCTTTCCACTCACCTTCCGTTTCCTTGGCACCTATCAGGTCAGCGGCGAAGTGACGAACATGATTACTCTCGATTCCTACATCAGCACTCTCATGACCATGACACTTGCCATGGGCATAGTATTTGAGATTCCCATTCTCTCTTGGCTCTTTGCCAAACTTGGCTTTCTCAATTCCGCCTTCATGCGCCGCTATCGCAAGCATGCCATTGTTATTATCCTGATAGTGGCAGCCGTCATCACCCCCACCTCAGATGTGTTCACCCTCTTGGTAGTCTCCCTCCCCATGTATCTCCTCTATGAGATCAGCATCGTTTTGGTGAGGCATAGTGTTGAAAGGAAACTTTCCTAAAGAAATATTTGGCGGTTTCATAGTTTATTGCTACCTTTGTACCCGGATGATTAAACAGAATACGGATATTGTAAAGTAAATAGCTTGGGTGTTCGCTTTGGACATGAAGCTATCCATTCGGTTTACTTCAGAGACATTGCGTTCTTTGGAGAAGATAATAGTATGTTTAATTTTTTAGAACTTTACAATAATGAATAACGAAAACAATAATATTATAGTTGACGGCAACGAGCCGTCGATACATGACTTTGACTTCGCTCTCATCTGCGAATATTTCTCAAGTGTCAAACGTCAGGGACCTGGTAGCGACGAGATGACAAGAAAGGCAATGGAGATGGTCGGGGGCGTTGCGGACAATGCCGTGGTTGCCGACCTCGGCTGTGGCTGTGGAAGCCAGACCTTACAGCTCGCCCTTGGTAGCAAGGCACAAATAAAGGCCTTGGACTTGTTTCCACTCTTTATAGACAAGTTGAAGGAGAAATGCCGCAAGGCTGGCGTTGCCGATAGGGTAGAGGGCATAGTTGGCGACATGGGCAACCTGCCCTTTGAGGCTGAGTCGCTTGACCTGATATGGAGCGAGGGCGCGATATATAATATCGGTTTTGAGCGTGGAATGTGCGAATGGCGCAAGTTCCTGAAGCCTGACGGCTGGATTGCCGTGAGCGAGGCATCGTGGCTGAGGGACAACCGCCCATCGGAGATAGGGCAGTTCTGGACAGAGGCATATCCTGAGATCGATACTATAAATAATAAGGTGGAGCAGATGATGAAAGCCGGATACCGTGACATCAGGACTTTCGTGTTGCCCGATGAGTGCTGGACGACGAATTTCTATGAGCCGCAGGTTGAGGCGCAACGCCTTTTCCTTGAGCGATATCCTGACAACCGCACGGCAAACGAACTGGTTGCCAACCAAAGACGTGAGGCAGAGCTTTACAACCGCTATCATGACTATTATGGCTATGTCTTTTACATAGGACGAAAGGCATAGGTTAGTTGACGGGTTAACGAGTTGAAAAGTTGACGAGTTAACGAGTTGAAAAGTTGATGGGTTGACAAGTTGACGAGTTGTTTCTTTTGCTGCTGTTTTGCAGTAACGCTTTCAACTTGTTAACTGTCAACTTGTCAACTCGTTAACTTGCCAACTTGTTAACTTACAAAGGCTTTTTCTTGTTCTTCTCCCTGAAAGTCCGTGGCGACATTCCCGTGTGTTTCTTGAAGAATGTGCCGAAAGACGATGGGTTGGGGAAATGGAAAGAGTCGGAAATCTGTTTTATGCTCATGTCGGTGTTGTTCATGAGGAAAATGCTGCGGCGCATTATTGCCTTGAAGACATGTTGCTGTACGGTAAGTCCTGATATTGACTTTACTATCGATGAGAGATATTTTGGCGAGAGGCAGAGCTTGTCGGCATAGAAGGCTACGCTGCGGTGCCTGTTGTAGTATTTGCCTACAAGCTTTATCAGTTTGATGTATATGTCGGTCTGTCGCTCGGATATTGACTGGCTTGAGCCCATCATGTTGCTGAACACCGAGCAGAGGCGATAGGTGAGTGAGAGCATGAGCAGCATACGCTCCTTCTCGATGAACACGTCGTTGTCGCTCCCGTCGTCGGGGAGTGAGGCGAAGAGGCTTATGTAGTTGCTTATGTCGGTTGTCTTGTCGGTGGCGACTATCTGGCATGAGGTGGGATTGATGACATCCCAGAATTTCATGCCCATGACGGTGTTGCCAAGAATGTCGCGAATGGTGTCAACGCGATAGAACAATAGTGAGTAGAGGCAGTCGTCGGAGGTGTCAACGATGTGGAAATAAACGCCGCGGTTTAGGAACACTGTCTTTCCGCTTCCCGTCTCATGACATTCATCCCCTGTCATGAACGTGAAACTTCCCCTGTGGCAGACAATAATACCGACATGCTCGACAAGAAAGCTGACGTGTAGTGCGTCGGGGAACTTGTCGAGCATGCCGTGAGAGCAGCACACCTCGCAGTCGGCGGTGAGCTGCCTTTGCAGTTGCTGTATGCGTTCTGCCATTCTGTCCATGGTTCAGCAGCCTGTGCCGTCGATCCTGCATGAGGCGCCTTCGGCAGGCTTTGCCCCTATGCCCGCCTCCAAGGACGACAGGGTAACGGTTCCATCCTCAAGCACGAAGCATGGGATGCCGACGAAGCCCATCTGCCTTGCCGCGGTAAGTGTGGGATTGTTGTCGCGCAGTTGGAGGAATGCCTTTAGGTTCCTTACGTGTGCGCCAATGTCAATCACGTTGTAGTTCGGGTTATCCTTAATTTGGTTCTCGATGCGCTTGCAATCGGGACATGTGCTCATTACGAATACTGTTGTCATAGTTGTTATCTGTTTATATTGTCAGTGCAAAAGTAGCGAATAATATCCAAAAAGCCAATAAAGTGTAGGTTAATAAATCACAAAACGCCCATTTTCGCATTAATGTTTGAAGTTTGATGCTTCCAAGCTGCTGTGTGGGGGCAAGCAGGACAGGAAGGGGGATTCCTTTTTCCTTACAGTTTGTTCCGAAGGCGTCTCGAAGGCATCCCGAAGGCATCTCGAAGGAATACGGGGGTTGGACTTTTGAGTATTTTCATACAACTTGAGTCCGATATATATTATAGGTGGAAATGGTTTAGCTTGCTGACTCTAATTCGAGGAGAGAGCGTTTGCGCTCGATGCCGCCGGCGTAGCCAGTGAGTTTGCCGTTTGAGCCAATCACACGGTGACAGGGTATGATGATGGCTATAGGGTTTCGGTGGCAGGCTTGCGCCACTGCTCGTGATGCGTTAGGGTTGCCTATGTAAGCGGCAAGTTGTGAGTAAGATATGGTGGAGCCAAACGGCACGTTTGATAGCTTTTCCCACACCCGCTGCTGAAACGCGGTGCCTCTTGCCTCAATGGGAAGCTGGAAGGACGTGCGCTTGCCGGCGAAGTATTCGTCAAGCTGACGACAGGCCTCTGCCAATACTGTGGCAGTGGTGAGGTCGGCACCTTGACCTGCCCCGTCGGTGGTCCAACTGCATAGGCAAAGCTTGTCGTTTTGGCTGCCAAGCACCATGTCGCCAAGCGGAGTGTGGTATATAATTCTTTCCATTCCTTCGTGTTTTTGGGACAAAGATAGCGCAATTTTGTCACTTATATAAGCCTTAAAATACTAATGTTTTGTTAAAAAACGATATTAAATGATAAAATTTAGGTGTATTTGTTTAAATAAATCTCTAATTATTAGGTGTTTTCGGTATTTTGTTGTACCTTTGCAGCCCAAAAGGTCTAAAAAGGCCTTGGTGTATCAAGTAGAAAATAAACAAAATATATAATAACAAAAAAAAATTAAAAACAATGCCTACAATTCAACAATTGGTAAGAAAAGGCAGAAAGGTGCTTGTTGACAAGAGCAAGTCGCCAGCTTTGGACTCATGTCCTCAGCGTCGTGGAGTCTGCGTCCGTGTCTACACCACAACCCCTAAGAAGCCTAATTCGGCAATGAGAAAGGTTGCCCGTGTTCGTTTGACAAACCAGAAAGAGGTGAACTCTTACATCCCAGGAG
>CAMAGM010000095.1 GCA_945833995.1 uncultured Prevotella sp. | reverse complement strand
CTGGCCAAGGGATTTTAAGTCCCTCGTGTCTACCAATTCCACCATTGCGGCAGCAATGATACAATAGCCTTTTTGTTGTGAAAAAATCAAAAAGACCAAACAAGGAGCGGAAAACGGGACTCGGACCCGCGACCCCAACCTTGGCAAGGTTGTGCTCTACCAACTGAGCTATTTCCGCTTTTTGCGACTGCAAAGGTATTATTATTTCTTTGAAAATCCAAATCAAAACCTATACCTTACGTCGCTTTTTAAATCTTTTAACGTTTCCGCGACGTCAGTTGTGCACTTGCAGTATTGAGCCGTTGAATTGTACACGGTATTCCTTCAGCCGCTCCCCGTCGTTGGATATGCCTGTGGTCAGGCTGTATTCCCTCTTGCATTTTCCACACACCACCGACTGTCCGTTGCTTGTCCAAGTCAGCGGGTGGCTTAGTGTTGAGGTGTTGTCAAGACAGAATGGGCACTGACGGTCGTAGGCTCTTCCCTCGCCGAATGTGGTGCAGCCTATTATCAACTGTCCGTTGGCTCCCATGTTGTCGTAGTATATCCTGTTGTTCTCTATCTCTGTGGTCAGCGCAATGTCCTCGTCGCCATCGCCGTTGTTGGGATGGACAAGCAAGTGGTTGACTCCAGATTTCTTCTGAACCTCCACCCATACGAAAAGCCCCGGGTTGTCGAGCACCCGTGAGAGCATGCTCGTCAGGTGGTAGTTGGCGTAGAATGTGAAGTTGCAGGAATATTCCGTCGAATAGCGGTAGCCATCCGAGGTACATGCCGTTGTTGTTAATGCGCAAACAATGACACCAACGGCATACCTGACAATATTATTCCTTATGAAGCAAATCGTGTTCCGCATCTATCATGCGATTAAAGTTGAATCCCTCTATCGTGCTTTCCATCAGCTTCACAATCTCGTCGTTCATAAGGTTGCCAATACTGCCTTCGTGGGTGTGGTGGATGTCCTTGTTCGGAACAAACTTGCCTGCCTCGATGTCGAGACCCACCTTTTTGTATGCGTCGCGGAAAGGCATTCCGGCAGCGGCGAGACGGTTGACCTCCTCAACGGAGAACATTGGGTCGTACATCGGATTATCGAGAATGTGCTCGTTCACCTCAATCTTGTTTATGATGTATGCCGCCATCTGCAGGCAGTCCTTCAACTCGCTGAAGGCTGGCAGGAAGACTTCCTTTATTATCTGTAGGTCGCGGAAGTAGCCCACTGGCAAATTGTTCATTATCAGCATAATCTGCTGTGGCAGACTCTGGAGTTTGTTCGATTTTGCCCTTATTAGCTCAAACACGTCGGGGTTTTTCTTGTGTGGCATTATCGACGAGCCTGTAGTACACTCCTTTGGCAGCTTCACGAACGAGAAATTCTGGCTGTTGAACATGCAGGCGTCGAAAGCCATCTTTGCCAGCGTTCCGGCTATCGTGGCTATTGCAAAGCCTACGTTGCGCTCCATCTTGCCTCGTCCCATCTGGGCATAGACAACGTTGTAGTCCATTGAGTCGAAGCCCAGCAACTCTGTCGTCATAGTGCGGTTGAGGGGGAATGACGAGCCATAGCCAGCTGCTGAGCCAAGTGGGTTGCGGTTGGTCATGCGATAGGCTGCCTGAAGGAATAGCATGTCGTCGGCAAGGCTCTCGGCGTATGCTCCGAACCATAGTCCGAAGGAGCTTGGCATCGCCACTTGCAGATGTGTGTAGCCTGGCATCAACACCTCTTTATATTGGTTGCTCTTCTGAATAAGTTCGTCGAACAGAATCTTCACCTCGTCGGCAATGTCCTTCAGTTCGTGGCGTGTGAATAATTTCAGGTCAACGAGCACCTGGTCGTTGCGTGAGCGTCCGCTGTGTATCTTCTTGCCAAGGTCGCCCAGCTTCTCGGTCAGCATCATCTCCACCTGCGAGTGGACATCCTCAACGCCGTCCTCTATCACAAACTCGCCTTTGTCAGCCAATTCGTAGATGTTCTTCAGTTCCGCCAGCAGTGGCTTCAGCTCATCAGCCTTCAGCAATCCTATACTTTCCAGCATGGTGATGTGTGCCATAGAGCCCAGCACGTCATATTTTGCCAAGTAAAGGTCCATCTCACGGTCTCGTCCAACCGTAAACCGTTCAATCTCCTTGTTTATCTCAAAGTTCTTTTCCCAGAGTTTCATTGTAATTTATATATACTATTTATGGAGTTATGGAGTAAAGTAGTTAAGGAGTTAAGACATTACTTAAGAGCCGGAATTCAGCGCATTAACTATTCTCACTTCTCACTCCTCATTCCTCACTTCTCACTCCTCATTCCTCACTTCTCACTTCTCACTCCTCACTTCTTACCTCTAAATAAAATTATACGGCAGCATGCACAACATGTCGGCAAATTGGTCGATGCCTTTCTCCAACTTTGAGCCTACCATCATCTTTATCATAGGGTTGAGGTCTGCCTTGATGGTCACACGCATCTTCGATGTCGTGCTGGTTACCGGCAACACTTGTATCCAAAGATTTGCCTCTATTGGCGACTTCTCGGTCTGGAATTTCACGCATCTGTCCTGCTCGCGCTCAACTATTGCCAAAGCCACTTCGCCCACCATTGGGGCTGGGAACGAAATGCGGTCGGAAGTCAATGTCATGTCCTTCAGTTTCTCAAGCATTGCTGGATCCTGTCCTGCTTCGCGCACCTTTTCCTTTAGCATATTGTTGTTCTGCGCTATCTCTATCATAGGGCGCAGCCTCTCCATGTCGCTTAGCACGGCATAGACCCTCTCCACGGGTGCGTTAACTTGCTTTACGCTACTTTCGTATTTTGCCATTAATCAAATATTGGGATTTACTCCTTTACTCCTTTTAATTAATAATTACTCCTGCTTCCACGTACTTGGTGACTTTCGCCATTCGGCAAGCACTGCGAGGTCTTCCTCCTTTATGTATCCCGTCTTTGCTGCAATTGCCGTGGTATGCTCGTAGTCGGAGAGAGTGACGAGGCGCAAGTTGGCTGCCTTGAAAGCCTCCTCGGCTACTGGGAAACCGTAGGTGTAGGAAGCTACCATGCCCACAACCTCGAAGCCCGCCTTGCGCAGTGCCTCCACGGCTTTCAGCGACGAGCCACCTGTTGAGATAAGGTCTTCGACCACTACAACTTTCGCTCCCTCGGGTATCGTGCCCTCTATCTGGTTGCCCATTCCGTGGTCTTTTGGCTTCGGACGGACGTAGCAGTAGGGTAGAAGTAGTTCGTCGGCAACTAGCGCTCCTTGTGCTATTGCTCCCGTGGCTACACCTGCCACGGCGTTTGCCTCTGGGAATTCCTCATGGATGAGGTGAACCAGTTCCTGCTTCACAAACGAGCGCAGCTCTGGATAGGCAAGTGTCTTGCGATTGTCGGTGTATATTGGTGATTTCCAACCTGATGCCCATGTGAATGGGTCGTTTGGCTGAAGCTTGATTGCCTTTACGTCAAGCAGCTTCTTTGCGAATAATTGCTTTATTGATTCCATAATTATTTTGTTTTTGTTTTCTTCCGTTTGCAAAAGTAATAAGAAAAAATGAAACCTCCAAAAAAACTTCCATCAAAATTACTTTCACCCCCTCACTCCACTCTTCTCACTCCACTCTCCTCTCTCCCCTCTCCTCACTTCAATACAGCCTTTATCATCCTTTCTCTCCCGTAGAGGTCTTTTCGTATCTCCACATCCGTGAATCCCTCAGCCTCCAACATCTGCTCCATGTCCCGAACGAGTCTCGAATTCATCTCGAAGAACAACCTTCCTCCTTTGCGTAGTGTTTTTGAGGCAAACCTCGCTATGGCGCGATAGAATTTCAGAGGATCCTCGTCGGGCACAAAGAGGGCAAGATGAGGCTCGTGTTCCAGCACGTTTGCCTCCATCGCAGCTTTCTCGCTCTCACAGATGTATGGCGGATTGCTTACTATGATGTCCCATTGTCTCTCGTCTGTCGTTGGTTGCAGAATGTCGTGGCGTTCCACGTTCACTGCCGCCTTTAGGTTTCGTGAATTTTCCCTTGCGGTCTCTAAGGCCTCTTCGGCAATGTCCCATGCCGTTACTTTTGCCCCTGTGTTTAGGGCAAGTGTGATGGCAATGCAACCGCTGCCTGTTCCAATGTCCAGCACCTCGTCGTTTTCCTTCGCTTCCTCGGCAATCCACTGGCACAGCTCAGCTGTTTCCGGTCTTGGTATAAGCACTCCTTCCCTCACCTTATAATATCTGTCGGCAAAAAGAGCCTTGCCCACTACATATTGCACTGGCACTCCTTCCGTCAACCTCCTGACCAAACCCGATGCAACGTCAATGCTTCTCCCATTGTAGAGGTCGGTAAGTGTGAAGCCATATAGATCTTCGAGAAATACTCGTGCCACGGCTCGTGCCTCACGCCCGTCATATAGCCGCTTTCCCGTCGTGTCAGTGGCATCAGCCAACAGTCTGCAAAGTTCCTGATAATTCATTCCTTGTTGTTTTGTTGATGCAAAATTACTACAAATATTTCTTTTCGTCGCATTTTTATTGTAATTTTGCAGAAAAAATAATCGCAGATGGAAAAATGTACTCATTCAAAGAAAGCCAACCGCCAGTCTATAGTCGTTCCTGAAGACTGCCACGAGGTGCTCCTCCATGCCTGTTGTGCCCCATGCTCGTCGGCAATAGTCGAGTGGCTGTTGCAGCACGGCATACGTCCCACCATATATTATTATAATCCCAACATCTTTCCTCTTGAGGAATACGAGATACGCAAGAATGAGAGCAAACGCCATGCTGAGAGTCTTGGCATAAGATGGATAGATGCCGACTACGACCACGGCAAATGGCTCTGTTCCGTGCGTGGATTGGAGCAAGAGCCAGAGCGTGGAAGCCGTTGCCAGCTTTGTTTCCGCCTCCGTCTCCTGCAAACGGCGCGTGAGGCACAGCGTCTTGGCATAAAATATTTCGCCACCACACTCGCCTCCTCTCGATGGAAAAGTTTAGACCAGATAAGCATCGCTGGCGAATCAGCCGCCCAAACCGTCTCAACCCCCGAATCCCCCGTCGCCTTTTGGGCTCAGAATTGGCGCAAAGGTGGTCTTCAGGATCGCCGCAACCAACTCCTCCGCGAATATAACTTCTACAACCAACAATACTGCGGCTGCGAGTTCTCGATGCCTAAGTGATGATAAAAAAATAAGTTGGTACGATTTACCTCAGATTTTTGAGATGTTTTGGATTCTCGAAGAAGGAGTGTAGCGGGCTACATGACTGATGAGAGAATTCAAAACAGCCAAAAAGATGAGGTGTTACCATAAGAGATAAAAATTCCAAAGCGTACCAAGTTATTTTTTTATCATCACTAAGGACGAAAAAGGCACCCCATAAACTTCTCGTCCGTTGGCGGATTTAGTTCGACCTTTACGGTAGTGAATTGCCGCACCTACTGCATATTTTGTACGATACAGTGAGGCTATGCAAACGATTGCACACTCATTGTGAGTTAATTGCGAGAGAAATGGAGGTGGAATAAGGGATTTGCAGTAACTTTGCGGCAGTAATAAATAAAACAACTACGGTGGGAATTTATATAGCCCTCCTTAAAGCCCGAAAAGAAATGAGAAAGATTTACGCAACGATTATCGTACTGTTCGCCGTGCTGCAAATGTCGGCACAAGGTTGGCCAGCAGACTACAAGGGAGTCATGCTGCAAGGTTTCGCATGGGACTCATACAGTGAGTCGCAATGGGGACAGCTCGAAAGCCAGGCTGACGAGATCTCCGGCTATTTCGACCTTGTATGGGTGCCTAACTCTGCTTACGCCGGCAGCATGACAATGAACATGGGCTATCATCCCGTATATTGGTTCAAACAAGACTGTGCATTCGGCACAGAGGCTCAGTTGCGCTCAATGATAAAGACCTACAAGGACAAGGGCGTGGGATTCATTGCCGACATCGTCATCAATCATCGTTCTGGAGTCTCGACATGGGTGGATTTCCCCGCAGAGACGTATAAGGGCGAGACATATCAGCTCGGACTGTCGGACATCTGCAAGGACGATGAGTGCAAGAACAATGGCTACACCCCAACAGGCGCGGCAGACACTGGCGAGAAATGGGATGGCTCACGCGACCTCGACCACACGAGTGCCAACGTGCAGAAGAACGTGAACGCATATCTCGACTTCCTGAAAAACGACGTCGGCTACGAGGGATTCCGCTATGACTTCGTAAAAGGCTATGCTCCAAAATACACAGGACTATACAACGCCACCGCAAAACCGACCTACTCCGTAGGCGAGTATTGGGACGGAAACGTGACATTGGTGAAAAACTGGATTAACGGCACCAAACAGGATGGCGTGATTCAGAGTGCAGCCTTCGATTTCCCACTGAAATACTACATAAACGATGCCATCGGCAGCGGGACATGGAGCCGACTCAACGGCGAGAGCCTTGCATCAAACGCCGACTACAGCCGCTACTCCGTGACATTCGTTGACAACCACGACTCATATCGCGACGGCAACAAATGCAAGGCAAACCTTGAGGCAGCCAACGCATACATTCTCACCATGCCAGGCACGCCATGCGTATTCCTCAACCACTGGTCAGCCTACAAGACGGCTATAAAGAAGATGATTTTCGTGCGCAAGAAAGCAGGAATAGCAAACACGAGCGCGATAGTGGAGAAAGGACAGAAAGACGCTGGCTACTATGTGAAAGTGAAGGGCGACAATTCGACGGTGCTGCTTCTTTTAGGCAATGTCCAAAGCGTCAGCACATCGGGCTATAAGCTTGCCACAGAGGGAACCATGTATAAGATATATGTGGAGAACACATTGGACATCAGCGGTATAGAAGACATAAAATCTGACGCTGACACGTTCAAGATGCCAGACTGCTGCACGCCGGAGGAAGGCAAGATGTACGCTTTCTTCGAGGTTCCGTCATTCTGGGGAAGCAACGACATCTACTGCTGGTGCTGGAACGACAAGAGCAACTACACAGGAGGCACATGGCCTGGCGTGAAATGCACAAAGGTGGGAACGGCAGACAACGGTAACGCAGTGTGGAAATGGGTTGGCCCCAACTCGTCGGAAGGAACGCCTACCGGCATCATCTTCTCTGTCAACGGATCGCCACAGACTGGCGACTACGAGTATAAGGAAGGCGGCTACTACGACTCCGTGGGCTATCGTGGCACATTCACCACTACAGCCATCAACACTGTTGAGGCTGAAAAGACAGGAGCGACAAAGGTATATAGCATCAATGGAAGGCTGCTCCGCTCCTTCGACACGATGGTAGATAACGATAAAGCCACCGAGGGACTGGCATCAGGACTCTACATTGTGAACGGCAAGAAAAAGGTGGTAAACGGCAACTAATCAGCGTGATGCAAACGTTTGCACAGCAATAAGTGAAGTTTTTACACACAAAATATTGCATCGGGACTGAAAAGTTCGTAACTTTGCAACGTGAAATTCAGAAATGTTGGTTTTTTGGTTAAAAAATAATAGGTAGTACTTTTCGATTTTAGGTAATTAGGTATATGTAGGATAATGTAGTGAGTTAGTTTTTTTAAGGTTGAAAAAGGGGGCGTTGCGACAACATCCCCTTTTTTCATGAATATTATCTATATTCGGAGTTCAAGGAGTTCAGGGAGTTCAAGGAGTTAAAGACGTATGTCCAAGCCTTGATAACTACATGGACGGAAGCAGAAGAACTAATGTCTTTAACTCCCTGAGCTCCTTTAACTCCCTGAACTCCTTTAACTCCCTGAACTCCTTTAACTCCCTGAACTCCTTTAACTCCCAAAAACCTTTAACTCCTTTTACTTAAACACCGCCCTCACCGCAAACCATGCGTGCATCAGCGCGGTGGTGACAGCACCATAATGATATTGCATCACCCTATAGCGCTCCTTAAGCGAGGCACGATGGTTCTTCGTGGTCTCTCCCTCCTGCGTGTAATTTACTATAACGGAATCGACGTAAGCGAGGCTCAACCTGCGATGCTCCGCCTCCTTCATCACCCTTATGCACCAATCCACATCGGCAGAATAGCGATAGCGTGTGTCGAAAAGGATGTTGCGGGCAATGTCGAGACGCGCATAGAAAGCCTGATGACAGACAACCATGCCCTGTTTGAACGTGCGCCACGACAAGTCCCTCGGCGGGGCAAGGCGGCGATGGCGAAGGAAATTGCCGTCGTTGTCAACAATATCGGTATTGCCGTATAGCACGGCAGGCGACTGCTTGGAATCACACTTGGAGAGACACTGCGCCACAATGGTGTCCAAAACATCGGGACGAGGATAGAAATCGCCTGCGTTGAGGAAGCAGATGTAGTCGCCTGTTGCCAGCTGCAATCCCTTGTTCATGGCATAATAGAGTCCGTTGTCTGGCTCGCTGACTATGCGCACCTCATGCCCGTTCTGTGCGGCATAAGACCGTTGCATATAGTCTTGTGCCACCATGAGAGTGGAGTCGGTGGAGGTTCCATCTACAATGATGTGCTCAATGTCGCTATAGTGTTGTGAAAGAACGCTCTCCACTGTCCTTGGCAGGAAAGCGGCAGCGTTATAGGTTATTGTGATGATGGAGAACTTTGTCATATCCTATACCTTTTGAAAGCAATGGCTTGATTATACACCTCGATATATTTCATGGCAACGCTGTGCTGCGAATATCTCACGCTGACTTTCCTCACTGCCTCGGCAGACAGTTCGGCATGGTGCGAGGGATCGAGCACCCAAGATATACCCTCGGCAAGGTCGTCGGCATCGCGCACGGCTGCCACGTAACCGTTTCGCCGATGGTCGATCATCTCAGGAATACCGCCAACCTTGAATCCCACGCAAGGCACTCCACACGCCATTGCCTCCATGATGGTGTTGGGCAGGTTGTCCTCAAGTGATGGCAGGACGAAAGCGTCGGCGGAATTGTAGATGGATACGATGCGTCGCTCGTCGCTTACATAGCCAAGGGGGAACGACGGCAATGCCAACTGGTCGGCAACATCCTCGGCATGACCTCCAAGGATAGCCACCACGGTGTTGTCCTTGACATCAGGATTCCTTTCCACAAGACGCTCCAATGCCCCTACGAAGAACTCCATACCCTTGCGTTTGTCGGTAACTTTCTGCGACACGAAAAGGATAACGCGCTTGTCCAAAGGCAAGCCTGCCGCCATGCGCGCCTCACGTTTGTCGCCTGGGCAAAAGACCCTGGTGTCGATAGGGTTGGGAATGTTTGTTATGCTCTGCCCAACGAGCAGCGCGCTGCGCTTCACCTCACCCTCAAGCCATTTGCTGCACGCCACGAACATGATGTTGCGGTCGGCAAGCATACGTTTCTTGGCTTGCCACACCTTTGAGGCGAGGTCGTTGTCGTAACCACCGCCTGGAAGGAGTTGGCAGTTGTGGCAATGGGACTTGAAATAGTTACAGCCACGGGAATAGTGGCAGATGGACGATGCAGGCCAAATGTCGTGCATAGTCCAAACAACCGCCTTGTTTGAGTCAAGAATCTTCCTGATGACCTTCAACGAAAGCATTCCCTGGTTGATCCAATGCAGATGTATGATGTCAGCCTCGCGGAACTCACGCAGTCGGGTGATGTCAGTGCCTGCGTTGGCAATGTCAATCTCATACAGATGATGCTTGCTGAAATGAAGATGGAAGAACACGACAAGTCGCTCCCAAATGAAGCTCCATTGTCGCCACGGGGTCTGCGGCAGTCCTACTACGGTGATGTCGTCCGAAAGCTTGTCGCGGACAAGCATCTTGGCTTTCACACCGTTGTTGTTCAACGCGTCCAAAAGTCTGTTGGCGGCAACAGCTGCCCCGCCTGTTTTCTCACTTGTATTGACTATTAGTACTCTCATTTTTCGTGGTTTGACTCCTGCTTTTCTGCAAAAGTACAACTTTCTTGTCGAAAGACAAAAGATTATTGAAAGTTTTTTGAGGAATAACGTTATTTTTTTGTAACTTTGCAAGTGATTTATGATTACAGACGAACAATACATGCTCCGTTGCCTCCAACTGGCACAAAATGGACAACAGAACGCCCGACCAAATCCAATGGTTGGAGCGGTGATAGTGTGCGACGGTCGCATCATCGGCGAAGGCTACCATGTGCGCTGTGGCGAGGGCCATGCCGAGGTGAACGCCTTTGCGTCGGTGAGGCCTGAGGACGAGGCATTACTCAGACGCTCCACCATCTATGTGAGCCTTGAGCCATGCGCCCACTATGGAAAGACTCCTCCCTGCGCCGAGCTTATAGTGAGGAAGGGAGTGAAGCGGTGCGTGGTAGGATGCATCGACCCCTTCGCCAAGGTCAAGGGACGAGGGATAGCCATGCTCCGCGAGGCTGGCATTGATGTGACCGTGGGAGTGCTGGAGGAAGAGTGCCGCGGACTGAACAGGCGGTTCTTCACCTTCCATGAGAAGCGCCGCCCCTACATCACTCTGAAATGGGCTCAGTCTGCCGATGGCTTCATCGACAAGGCAGGCAAGACATTCGCTTTCTCTACGCCTTTCACCCAAATGCTCGTACACAAGCTGCGCAGCGAGAACGATGCCATTCTCGTTGGCAGGACAACGGCGGAGAGGGAAAAACCAAGGCTCGACGTGCGCCGATGGTCGGGCAAGAGTCCCTTGCGCCTCGTGATTGACCGCAACAACCCATGCTTTGAGGGCATGGACTTCAACAGCCCAATACTTCCGCAACTCATGTCTCAACTCTACGACATCCAAGTGCAGTCGCTGCTTGTAGAGGGTGGGGCTGCCACGCACCAGTCGTTCATCGACGCCGGGCTATGGGACGAGATACGCATCGAAGTGTCGCCTGTTCTCGTTGGCAACGGCACAAGGGCGGCAAGGCTTCCTGAGGATATAAGAATAATAAAAAGTGAGACTGTTGATTGCAACAGGATCGTTTGTGCAGTTAAAGACGTTAAGGAAGGTAAGGGAGTTAAAGGAGTTAAGGGAGTTAAAGGAGTTAAAGACGTATGTTCGAGCCTTGATAACTATATGGACGGAAGCAGAAGAACTAATGTCTTTAACTCCTTGAACTCCTTGAACTCCTTGAACTCCTTTAACTCAAAATAACAGATATTAGATAAAAGAATGAATACAAGAGGACACGTAAGGCTTTTGGCTTTCAAGTTGGTGCTCGTTGGCATCATCAGCCTCTTTGTGTCCATCGACTTGGCTGCCCAAAACAACCCGTACAAGATAGACGACAAGCTTTATGACTATTACAAGCGTGCCACCCAACTGAAACGCTACAAGAAATGCCTTGCCATAGCCGACACGATGTACAACATGTCGGTGCTTAGTGGCGACAAGAAAGCGGAATGTCTTGCCCTATCGCTCTATATCAACCACTACAACATAACGAGAGAGGACGCGGAGTTTGACAAGGCAGTGGAACGCTTGGCACGGGAGGCAGAGAGAAACGGTCAGATGAAATACTACTATTTCGCACGCTCGTCGAAAATAACATACGAGATAAACA
>CAMAGM010000094.1 GCA_945833995.1 uncultured Prevotella sp. | reverse complement strand
TTCTTCAGCACGTCCCATGCCACTTTCTGTATCTCGTTGCATGGATAAACCATGTTCACTCCTTCGTTAACGGAGTCTTCCACCTCTATGGTCAAAACGCCTGTGTGGCCGTGAAGATACTGAGCCTCGCCCTGGAAGCCATAGAAACGGTGTGCATACTGCAAGTCAAAAGTTGTGATACTTCTCATAATTCTTTTCTCCTATAAGTTTAAAGGTTCAACAATATTTTTTTTCTGATGCAAATTTACGACTTTATTCCGTTTCTTGCAAACTGAAAATGTCTATAGTATAATAGATTTTGTCTATTTATTGGCATTCCTCACATACGCAACGACATTCCGTAGTCTCAAACTCAAGGGTGGAATGTCCTATGCCTAATGAGTTTAGCTCTTTTTTCAGTAGTTGTTTTGTCTGTTCCATTTTCGTCAGGTCGTCAACCACAATATGTGCCGTAAGTGCATTCTCAGTGGTGCTTATTGCCCAGACGTGTATGTGGTGTACGTCAACTACACCAGCGTGTTTCCTCATTCTTTCCCCAATGTCCTCAATGTCTATTCCCTCTGGCATTCCGTCCATAGAGAGGCGGAGGCTGGCGGAGAGCAGTCCCCACGTGGAGAAGAGTATTATGGCGGCTATGAGGAGGCTGACAATAGGGTCGATGGTGTTCCAACCTGTCAGCGTGATAATGATGCCAGATACAACCACACCTACTGACACGAGCGTGTCTGCCGCCATGTGGAGGAATGCGCCACGCACGTTGATGTCAGTCTTCTGACCACGCATCAGGAGTAGCGCCGTAAGTCCATTTATGAGGATGCCTACGGCGGCTGTCCACGTCACTGCCTCGCCATTCACCACGGCAGGGGCGTAGAACTTATGAATGCTCTCTATCACTATAGCACCAACAGCCACCAGCAGTATTATGGCGTTGAGCAGCGAGATGAGCACTGTGCTCTTCCTGTAGCCGTAGGTGAAACGCCCATTGGCATGGACTTTCGACAGCTTGAACGCCACAAGCACGAGCACAAGGCTGAACACGTCGCTGAGGTTGTGGCCAGCGTCGGAAAGCAGCGAGAGCGAGTTCTCCACAAGTCCTACCACTGCCTCCACTCCAACGAAGAGGAGGTTGAGGAGGATGGAGAAGGAGATGATGGCTACTTGCCTGAAGTCCCCCTGCCCCCCAGTGGGGGGTTGAGGGATGTGGTGATGATGATGGTGGTGATTGTGAGTCATTTATTTTACTCTGAAAATGTTCAACGAGTAGGCGGGGATTTCCACATTCAGCTTGCCGTCGGTGGCAAATATGGTGTGGGTTGTCGGATAGACGTTAGTGGGGTTGTCTATCGTGTTCTCGTCCTTGCCTGAGAGTGAGGTGAGGCGTATGAGCTTGGCGCAGCAAGGCTTCTTTCCGTCGATGGTGATGTCTGCCGTTGTTGACATGCTGCTCGTGTTCACAACCTTCACTATTGTCTCTCCAGTCTTCTCGTCGAGTGTGGCACTTGAATAGATGTCGTAGTTGAGAGGCGACTTCAGCTCTGTGTCAAACAGCAGCTCGTCGTCCAACCAGCATTTCACCAGTTTGCCGTTCACCTCTATGGTGACGTCATACCAGCGTCCTTCCTCCACCTTTCCAGGCTTGGTTATTGTCTGCATCTTGCCTCCGTCAATGATCTGCTCAATGCCGTGTTGGGTGTTTCCCCAGCCGCCGAGATTGAGCCAGCAGTAGTTGTCGGGACTTTGATAGTTGAAAACAATCATGAAGCCCTCAGCACCCTTGTCCTTGCGTGCGCGCAGCTTGTAGGTGTAGCCACCGTCGTATTTCACTTCCTTTGTGGCAAGTGCCACGCAAGCGTCGAGGTCAGAGGTCTGGCTTACTATTGTGCCGTCCTGCTTCCATTCGCCCTTTATAGAGGTGAGAGGTGAGGGGTGAGGGGTGAGAGGTGAGGATTGTGGTGTGAGGCTCTTGAACTCAAACGAGGCGCTTGTGCCCCAAGTGGCGTAACCCACCTTGTAGTTTGTAGGATAGAGCAGTTGCGGACTTACCATAGGGTAGGGGTTCTGCTGCTCCACCTTGAGAATCTTTGTGCCTACGTTCTCTGCCATCAGCTTCTGAACATAGTAGGAAGGAGTACACATCACGCGCGCTGAGTTGAAGCGGATCATGTCAGGTTGCCAAGCCACATTGTTCTCGTTGACGAATATTGGAGCATAGCTCGACATTACCACATGGTCGGAGTTGTTCTCCATGCCCATCATGAACACTGCCTCTCCAAGACCTGCGTTGAGGTTGCCCACTGTGCCAAATCCGTTTGTCACGGCATACTCGCCACAATAGATTTTCGGTGTCTTGCGGTCGTAGGCGTCATATTTGCGGAAATTCTCGGCAAACCATCCTGGGGTGCGGTAGTAGTGCTCGTCGAGCAGCTCAACTTCCTCGTTGCTGTTCCATTTAGGGTCGTCGTTGCCCCAAGCTACAACGTTGCCTATGAGGTGCATCTTCGGATATTTCGCAAGCACAGCGTCCTTGAACTTGCGATAGCGGTCGTAGTAGTGGTCGCTCTGCTGTGCGGGGTCGTCCTGGTTGTTCTCGTTTCCTATCTCAAGATACTCGATGTTGAAAGGCTCAGGATGACCGTTGGCTGCACGCAAGGCACCAAACTTCGAGGTCACAGGACCGTTGGCATATTCCAAAGCGTCCATACACTCGTCAATCCAAGGCTGTATGGAGTCAACAGGTGTCATTCCACCGTGCCACAAGCCAATGTTCACCACATAGAGGGGCTTAGCGCCCAAGTCCTCAGAGAGCTGAAGAAACTCGTGGAATCCCATTCCGTCGCTCGTGCGGTAGCTCCAGTTGCGGTTGAGGTGTCCCGGACGTTCCTCTATCGGGCCTATTGTCCTCTGCCAACGGAAAGCGTTGTCAGGCGACTCCTGACCCTCGACGAAGCATCCGCCTGGGAAGCGCATGAAGGTGGGTCTCAGACCGTGGAGAAGTTCCGCAAGGTCAGGGCGACAGCCGTTGTCGCGGTTTCTGAATGTTGGTGGGAAGAGCGACACTACGTCGAAGGTCACAATGCCCTTTCCGTCGGTCGATATTTCCATGCGTCCCTTAGGGTCGTTGGCTGTTGCCGTGATGGTGGCTGTGTATTTCTGCCATTTGTTTGTCAGCTTGCCTTCTATTGCCTCCATGTCATAGACATAGTCGCCCTCGGCGTTTGTAAGTGATACGGCGAGGTTGCTCGTCAGCTTTCCCTTTGCCCAGAAGGTGAGCTTATAGGTGCGTCCCTGCACGATGTTTATTCCCCAGAAGCCTTTGTTGGCAATACCCTGTGGACAGTCGGTCTTTGCCGTGAAGGTTACTTCGAGGGCTTGTTTCTGAGCCTTGTTGAGCAGTTTTTCGCGTGTGAGGCGCATCTGTGCCCCGCCTGTGGCTACCCAGTTCTCTGCCTCTTTCTCGTTGTCCTCAAACGAGCGGTTGCTAACCAGTTCGGCATAGAGACCACCATCTGCGGCGTGGTTGATGTCCTCAAAGAAGATGCCATAGAGCATCGGACTAACGTCCTTTGCGTTGTTGGCGTTTCCGACATTTATTTTCACTTGCGCGTTGGCTGATATTGCAGCAGCAAGCAATGTCGATAGGATTAGTGACGTTTTTTTCATCTTTGTTAATTTGTTAGGTTTGTTCAATGATTTTGACTGCAAATTTACAGTTTTTCTTGTTATCGCATTTCAAATTGGAGTTAAAAAATGCTATTTCCGTAAAGCTTTTTTGTAAACCGAGTGTAGTTGGCGCGCAAGAGCCGCGTCAGTGAAGTTCTTGGCATAGTCAATGCCTGCGTCAATCATTTTCTGTCGGAGTTGGCTGTCGTTCATCACTTTGTGTAAGGCTTCAGCCATAGCTTCCGCATCGTCAGGGTCAACATATATGGAGTTTGGTCCTCCTGCCTCCTCAAGGCAAGAGCCAGTGCAGCCAATGGCAGGCAGACGGCTGCTGATTGCCTCAAGCAGTGGGATGCCAAAACCCTCGATGCGTGAGGGATAGACAAAAGCAGTGGCAAGACGATAGAACGAGGGAAGGTCGGCAAAAGGCACGTTGTGGAGGAACAAGAACCGCTCTCTAATCCCATTTTCCTCCAAATAGCTCATAATCTCGTCAGTATAAGCCGTCCTCTTGCCCACAGCCACCACCATGAACTCCTCACTCCTCACTCCACACTCCTCACTCCTCACTCCACACTCCTCACTCCTCACTCCACACTCCTCACTCCTCACTCCTCTCACAATACTTTTCGCCACCAGCATAAGGTTCTTTCGCTCCTCAATGCTCCCAACATAAAGCACGAAGCGTGAGGGAAGATTGTAGCGGTTGGAAACCTCGTCGAGTTTTTCCTTGGATATTGGAGCAGAGAAAGCAGGGTCGCAACCTTGATACACCACGTCAATCTTGTCGGCGGGAGTGCCGTAGTAGTGCATTATCTCACGCTTGGTGTATTCGCTGACGGCAATCACCCTGTCGGCATTCCTACAGGCGCGGCGAAACTTGAAGTCGTATATTTTGCGGTCTATCCAATGGTAGTATTTCGGATAGTGGATGAAGATGAGGTCGTGGATAGTCACCACCGAGTGGCAACGTGCGCTTCTGATGTTCAGTGGCAGCTCGTTGCTCAAGCCGTGGAAGATGTCTGTTTTCTCACGTCTGATGTCGCCACTTATTCCCCACACTCGCCAAAGTGAGCGCAGTTTTGTCCAGATGCCCTTGGGGAAAAGCACTCGCCTGTTTCCGCATGTAGTGGTGGGCAGATATTCCGTCTTCTTGGGATTGGGCAGATAGAGATATTGCTCGTCTTCAGGATACTGCTGCTGCAGAATCCTAATGACGAAACGGCTATAGTTGCCAAGACCAGTGCGGTTTTGGGCAGCTCTCTTTGCGTCAAATCCTATTCTCATCGCCTTTTCTGTGCTACTGAACTTTCCTCAATGCTTTCCTTATTTTCCGTTCAGCCGTTTTCCTTATCTGACGGGCACGCTCTCGCTTTATACACATCTGTGCGGCTATCTCTGCCATGGTGAGTCGCTCGCGGCGAATGCCATAGTAGCAGGTGATAACCTCACGCTCGCGCATGTTGAGAATGTCTATCACGCCTACAATAAGCTCAAGTGCCGACTTGTTGTGCGCCAGTGTGTCCGACTCCTGTGCGTTGGCATTTACGAGCAGCGAGAGCAGGTTGATGTTCTCTCGTCCGCCAAGTGGTGCGTCAACGGAGAGAGGCATGCTGCGCTTCTTTTCAACGGGCGACATTTCCTTGCGTGGCACTCGGTAGAGTCCTGCCTGTTGCTCTATGGCAGCCTCGATGCTCTTCTTTATCTCTGGCAAGACGAAAGCTGCGAAACCTCCCTTTTCGGGGTTGTATTTCTCTGCGGCTTTTATCATGCCAAGTGTTCCTTCACTGACGAGGTCGTCCAGCTCAAGGCCGCGACCTTGATATTTTCGTGCCGTGGAGACTACAAGTCCCATGTTCTCGGTCACAAGTTTGTTTCTTTGTTCGTTCATAATTCTTTCTTTATTTATGAGTTGAAAGGAGTTCAAGGAGTTCAAGGAGTTAAAGACATTAGTCTTTTCACTTCCTTTATGGAGTTTTTGGGCTAAAACATACGTCTTTAACTCCTTTAACTCCCTTAACTCCTTTAACTCCCAAAAAACTTTTACTCCTTAATTATCAGTTTATTCTCATTCATTCTCATCATATACGACTGTATTATTGCCTTCAGTTGCCGCTCCATCTCGCTTGCCACCTTTGGCTCTTTTGCAGCTATGTTCTGTTTCAGCAGTAGGTCGGTGCGGAAGTGGTAGAGGGCTTTGGTGCGCTCTCCGTCAAACTGCAGCAGATAGTCGCCTTTCACATACTGGTAGATGCCGCCTTGGTAGTTCACTGCCCATGTGTCCTCGTCGGCTGTAGTGAGCAGGTCGCAGCCGAAAGCTATGTAGGGCTTGTCATAGCCAAGATAGCTCAGCACTGTTGGCATTATGTCGATCTGTTGCGCTATGGCGTTGCGCATTCCAGGTTTCATGCGTCCGCTGGGGTCGTAGAAGATTATTGGCGAGCAGAAGCCGCCGAGGTCGGTTTGGTAGTAGGCGTGGTCGCTAAGGTTGGTGTGGTCGCTGGTTATTATAAACAGCGTGTTCTCAAACCACGGCTCACGTCTTGCCTTCTCAAAGAATTGCCTTATGGCGTTGTCGGTGTAGCGTATGCATTTGTGTATCACTATTCCCTCTTCGGGATAAATGTCCTTATACTTCTCAGGCACTTTGTAGGGATGGTGTGACGAGGCAGTAAACACGGCTGACACGAAAGGCTGCTTGAACTCCGACATCTTTGCTGCGAAGAACTGCAGGAAAGGCTCGTCCCATATTGCCCACATTCCGTCGTAGTCGTTGTCGCCGCCAAAACGCTTGTCGGCATTATACTCCGTACGTCCGAAATAGTCGTCAAAGCCACAGGTCCGTGCGTAGGCTTGGAATCCCATCGACCCATTCTCCGCTCCGTGGAAGAATGCTGAGTAGTAGCCCTTGTCCTTCAGTTCACCGGCAATGCTGCTAACGTCGTTCATAGAAGCCGACGTGAGGAAGAAAGGCTCAACAAACATTGGTATTCCCGACAGTATGCTCGGCATTCCGTCTATGCTCTTCCTTCCGTTGCAGTAGGAGTAGAGGAATGTTGTGGAGTGTTGCATAAGAGAATCCACAAAAGGCGTGTAGCCCTTGTATCTGCCTCCGTCGAGCCATTTGTTGTAGCCTCCTATATATTCCCTGCCAAAGCTCTCAACTATTAGGATGACCACGTTTTGAGGAGTGGGGAGTGAGGAGTGGGGAGTGAGATTTGCATGGGGTGTGTGGATGGGTGAGAAGAGGGAGTTCATTTCCTCTTCGGAGAGATAATTAGGAGTGACGAAGGCTGTCTTGCCTATTGTCCTTATCACGGAGAAAGGTGTGTTGAGCACTATTCCCGCTTCTATGGGGTGGTCAACATACTGGTTGGCGTTGCTGATGGTTATTGGGCGCACGGCTCTTGTCCAGCCTCCGCGCATTCCTGCTATGCAGCAGGGTACAAACGCCGCGAGGCAGAGTGTCTGGAATGTGTAGTAGAAGAACAGTGGCTTTGTCTCCCTTTGCTTCGGAATAACATAAAACCGCCATAAAGCCAAAACCACAACGACGAAAAGAACTACAAGATACCAATGGCGCAGAAACTCCACGCCTATTATGCTGCCAAGGTTGCCCTCGTTGCCAAACTCTGAGAACACCGTGGCTGTTGTCCTGCGACCTGTGTATTGGAAATAGACGCAGTCGGCAAGGTTTACTGCCACCATAAGTGCGTTTACCACTACGAAAACCCATTTCGCTGCCTTTTGCCATCCTTGCCTTTCCTTTAGGTGTAGCGGGAAAAGCATCATGAGGGCATAGAGCGCATTGGTGTAGAGAATGGCTGAGGTGTCGAAAAGCAACGACCCACGGATGATGTCAGGCACGTCTCCCCAAGAGAGGTTTTCGCCAAACAAGCTCCAGTTCTCTGCCACAAAAGCCAGTCGGCACACCATATATGCAAGGTATGCGAGCACGAGGTTTGTCACCATGCCAAGTGGCGATGCTATGATTTTCAGTCTTCTCATTTCTTATCTGTTTCCAAAGTCGTCGTAAAAAGTTTGCAGCAAGGCTTTCGCCTTTCTTATTCTCGTTGTCGTGGCAGCCTTCTTGTCTTTAACGCCTGCTGTCGAGTGGTCTTCCCACTGTCGGTCGCTTATGATGTCATAGACGGAGTGTCCTGTGCTGTCGGCAAATCCTATGCCCTCCTTGAAGGTGAAGAAGGCGTAGGGATAGGTGTAGTCGTTGCTCAGCACGTCGCGGCTGTATTCGTATGCCGAGTGGTCGATGCCCAATGCTCCGAGCAGTGTTGCCGCCATGTCGCTCTGGTTCATTATTGTATCTATCACCTTGTGCTGCTTCACGGCACCGCCAATCCAGAGCATCGAGTTGCGGTGGTGCTGCTCGTGGCTTATGCCTTTTGGATATTCAAAGCCGTGGTCGGGAATACACACTATCAGTAGGTTGTCCCACAGCGGTGTCTTGCGCAGCCTCTCCACAAACTCGCCGAGGCAATGGTCTGTAAAGGCGAAAGCGTTTGGTATTTCCTCTTTCAGCCTTTTGTAGGGCACTGTCCAAGGCTCGTGGCTGCTGAGCGTGAGGAAGCAGATGTGCCACGGCTGGTGTTTCTGCTGCACGATCATGTCGTAGAGACGGTTGAATGTCACGTCGTCGTTCACTCCCCACGGGTTCTCTTTCTTCTCAGCAGCACTGAAGTCAACGTCGCTGACTATTGTCTGATAGCCTCCTGTGCGCAGATAGCTCTGCATGTTGGTGAAGTTTATGTCGCCGCCATAGAGGAAACTGCTTGTATATCCGTTGTTGTTTAGTGTTGAGGCTAAGCAAGGCAATGTCCTGCTCTTTGCCGGTATTTTCATTACCGAAAGAGTAGGGAAGCTGGGATAGCCGCTGAGTGTCGATACTGTTCCGCGGTCGGTGCGGAAACTGTTTGAGTAGCAGCGTGTAAACACAATTCCCTCCCGTGCCAACCTATTGTAATTGGGCGCTATCTCCTTCCTTCCACTCACAGCCTCCACAAACTGTCCGCCAAAACTCTCCATGAGAATGAGGAGGACGTTTGTTTTAGAAGGTAGAAGGTAGAGGGTAGAGGGTAGAGATGTGTGAGAATCTGGATTTAGGGTATTTGTCTGTGCAGTGCAGTAATCTCTACCTTCTACCTTCTCCCCTCTACCTTCCAAAAATAAACTCTTAACTATCTCCTTCCTCTCCTCCTCGCTAAAATAGTTGAACTCGTCGGCGTAGTTCTTTGTCTTGTCGAGCGAGTAGATGAGGCTGAAGGTGGGATTTACGGCAGAGTGGTTGAGGAAGGTGTCGTCAGAGAAATATACCTTGCCTATGTTGGCTGTTGATTCGCCTACACCACCACGGATGCTGATGACATAGAACGGAAGGAATACCACGAAACCTGCCGTAAACATTACTCTTTGCCTTTGAGTCCTTAGTGGCTGTAAGTGGAGTGGTGTTATGACTATAAGAATACATGCCGTTGCTGCCACTACTACGCTTATGAACAAAAGTCGTAAGGCTATGAAACCTGCTGACACACTTGCAAAGGCTCCTTGTGGCGATTCGAGATAGCTTAGGGCAAGGGCATCGAGCTTGAATGTCCAGAAAGGATAGAGAGCCATGTCGGCAATGAAGATGATGCCAGTCACCGCGGCTATTATTATATAATAAGGTGTGGCTATGCGACGCAGTGCGATACTTCGCTTCAACCATGCCGTGACTACCAATGTCAGAAGTGGCAGGGCGGTGAGATAGCCAGTCATCGGAATGTCGAGATACAGTCCGTTGCACGCCATCTGCCACCAGTCGGCAATGCCATAGCTGCTGCCCTCTGGTGCGTCAACCATCATGAATATCGTCTTCTCTACCACGAATATTGCTATAATGGCAATATATAACCTTATTAAATATCCTATTCTATTCTTCATTATTTACTTTCTATTAGCCCCCTCCAGCTCCCCCAAGGGGGAGTGAAGGCTGTGCATAAAGGAAGCGCTAACGAGGCTCTCCCCCTTGGGGGAGCTGGAGGGGGCTTCTATTTAATTCTTAAAGAACCTATTCATGTTCTTCACGGCAGCGTCGAACTCCTTTACGGGGAGCTTATAGTTGCCGATGGGTTTCATTCTCGCGTCATAAATGTCGAGTGAGCCTTCAGCCTTCTTCTCCAATATGGTGTCTCCGCCAATGATGAAGGCATAGTTGAGGTTGCTGCCCACAATGTGCCATAGGCGTGGCTTAGTATCGTCGATGAGGTGTCCCATGGAATAGTCGCTTGCGGAATTTCTCACGCCGAGATAGCGCGACATCAGCGTTGGCACCACGTCGTAGTGTGTAGTACGGTGGCTGAACTCTCCTGCCTCAGTGCCTGGGAAATGGCAAATCATCGGCACTCCAATCTGATGAATGGAAAAATTGCCGTTGTGTCCCCAGTAGTTGCGGTGGTTTTCGTTGAACTCCTGACCGTGGTCGCCTGTAAGGATCACTATCGTATTGTCTGAAAGTCCTTCCTCGTCGAGAGCCTTGAACACTTTTCCGAGCAGTATGTCGTCCTGAAAGCAACAGTTGCGGTAGAGGTTCCAGAACGGCGTAGGGTCGAGTTCGTTGTCCAGTTTCGTATAGTCAGCGTATGCCCATGCTGGCTGAAACCTCGTGTTTTGTTCTTGCCGCAACTCAAAACTGTGTGGCAGGTCGTAGAAGACGAACGAGAAGAAAGGCTTTCCGTCCTTCTTGTGCTTGCGCATGTCGGTTATCAGCATTTCTGTTATTTTGCTGTCTCTCTCAAGCACTCTCTTTCCCTCGGTCTTTACATTCAGGTTAGGCACATTGCCGAATACCACCTTTGCAAATGGCGGCTCAAGCAGTGTGGCGCTTGGATAGGCCTGGCAGACGTAGCCAAGTTCCAACAGGCGGTCGATTAGCAATGGCTGTATGTGGCTTGGCTCAAACGATTCCCAATAGTAGCACGACAGTCCGAAGAACAAGCCGAAGATGCCGCTACGTGTTCCGTTGCTCGAACTCACATGGTTCCTATACCATCGGTTCTCCTTTGCAAACCTAAAGGTGTTGGGCATACATTCGGCAGTCAAGGCACGCTTGTTCCACGAGTCAACGGCAATTATTAGTATGTTGGGCAACGAGTCGGGCTTAATAGTCTCAAGAGGGTTGATGGGATATCTTACGTCGCTCCCTTGTCGGCTCGTGGCAAGGTTCTGATAGCTTTCGGGTGGCACCATGCCGAGGTCGTACATCAGGCCGTTTGCCGTTGTGGGGAAATAGTATGGCAGCAGAGCCGCACTTTTCACCACCGACTGGTGTTGCTTGAACGAGGCGTAGATGTGCCAGAGGTGTGCGAACAGTGTGCAGCCAACAAAGATGAGTGCTATAGGCAAGACGTATGCCTTTGCCTTGCGCTTGTAAATCCGTGTGCTGAGCCATAGCAAAACGCCTACTACCAGCACCACAAATGCGAAGCGCAGACCCTCTTTCATGTAGAGCAAGGTGTCGAATGTGAATATCTCCGATGCTCCCTCGCCAAACACCATGTTCAGCACGAAACCATTTATGTGGAAATGGTAGAGGGCATAGACCTGACTGTCGAGGTAGAGGAGTATTATCAGCAATGCCGTGACCATTGCCTGAACAACTGTCGCTACTCTTGGCAACCTTATTCCGACAAGTATCGCAAACACTAAGAATGGAACGAGTGCCAACTGCGAGGCATGGCTGATGCAAGAGACTATGAGGAATATCCATCCCTCAAAGTCCATCAGTTCCAGCACGCTGCTCGACTTAATGAAGTTCATCATCAGCAGTGCCATCGCAATAGTAGAAAGGGCATAAAACAAAAACCCCTTTTTCAACACCTCATTCCTCATCTCTTCTCTTAATCTAAGCCCCCTCCAACTCTTTAATTCTTAATTCTTAACTTAAGTTTCCCACACTTTAGCGTTGTTGGTTATCCAGCCGCCTCAAGTAGGCGGAAAAGACACGCCTCAACTCTTTATATTTTAGGAAAAACGATGACATTATAACTCCCGAATCTCCTCCTCGCTGAGTCCCGTCGCTTTCTGAATATCGGCAACGCCAAGACCCATTGATTTCAGATTGCGGGCAGTTTCCTTTAATCCTTCAGTGCGACCTTCCGCACGTCCTTTCTCCAGCCCTATCGCTTCGCCTTCCACAAGACCTTCCGCACGACCTTCCGCACGACCTTCAGCAAGGCCCTCCAACTTTGCAGTATCAAGCACGTCGTTCTGCACCATAAGGTCCTCCATGTGTGAGTCATAGGCAC
>CAMAGM010000093.1 GCA_945833995.1 uncultured Prevotella sp. | reverse complement strand
CGCTTTCCATTGGTATAACGTTTGATTCTTTCAATGGCTTGAACAATATGCTCCAGCCTTGTATTGTATTGTCTTTACTTGCCTCTCTCATAAATTAGAATTTTGTCTTTGTCTGCTGATTTTTGCGCAAATGGCAGAAGTGTGCCTTCTGAAACTAAATCAACTTTTCGTCCTAAGAGTTCTTCCAAATCACTCCACATTCCAAAAAACTTTAGACCTATAGGGCGACTCTTATCTAATAGCACGATGATATCGACATCGCTATCCTTTGTTTGCTCGCCTCGCGAGTAAGAACCAAAGAGCCATGCCTTCAAGACTGGTTGAGTCTTGAAATAATCAGCAATAGTTTTTGTCATCATTTTTGTTGTCATAGTGCTATATATAAATGTACGCTGCAAGCAAATGCAAATCGAGAGCAGAACTTGCCAAGCTTGCTTGAGCAATTATGCCGAGATGCCGCTTTGATTATGCAAAGTTACAAATAAAAATCGAAAGGACAAAGAAAAAAGGGAGAAATACTTGCGTTTCGCTCCATTTTTATTATATCTTCGGCAGATAGCCCTCCGCCATTATTCGTTAATTACCTCCCCTTAGCCAAATACGATAGAGAGGGTCAACAAATGTCAGTATGCCCTTGTCGTTGTCAAGTATGTCGCGCCTGACAAGGGCGAGTTTGTTCTTGGTGATAGTGTTTGGATTGCCAAGGGAATATCTGCGCTTTACGTCCTCTGACGAGAGTTTTGTCTCACCGTTGCTGATGGCTTTCAGCATCTCGATTTGGCTTTGGGATAGATTCTCCGTGTCGTTCTGGAACATCGGGGTGTTGATGTTCAGTGTCTGTTTTAATCCTCGGTTGAATGACTCTTCATCCACTTCATAGGCTGTATAACTCCAGATAAAATAACAAAGCTGTTGGAGATACCACGAGTGACATTCTACAATGTCGCATACTCGGGAAGCGAATTCGGCGGAACATTTCTTGCCTGTTTTCTCAAAAGACGAGGTGATGAAGGGAATCCAGTCTTCCTTGGCAATTTTGTCCATGAAGATGACTTGGCCGAAACGATAAAACGGACTATTGGAATTGTTGAATATCTCGAGCATCATTGTTCGCTTGCTCCCGTAGAAGCAATAGGACACATGCTCTTGTTGTTGCCATGCAGAGCGCATTTTCCCCTCCATGTCCTTGTATTGGGGCAGATGGGCGAGCTGCTGAAACTCATCTATACATACTATTATATGAAGTCCTTTCTCTTTCCCCAAAAGCTCTGGGAGTTGTAGTATCGTATTTTTGTCGCTTTCACGAGGAACGTCACTTATCCATCGCTCCACTTTATTTGAAGTGCAAGCGATAACCTGACTGGCAAATACTCTGTAAAACTCGTCTTCCGAACCAATGCTGAAACCGTCAATATAGCAAACCCTTACAGAATTGTCCTCTGCCTGAAGCTCATCCATGGCCATCTTGACCAATGATGACTTTCCCCACCTTCTTGGAGATACAAGCATTGTGTTGATGTGCGAAGACAATAGTTGCTTCAGCAATGCCCTGTCTTCCACTCGGTCGATGAAGTTGTCCTTTGTGGCTAATGTGCCAAATTGGAATGGCGATTTCGCTATTTTTGTCATGAGAAGATACTTATACGTTGCAAATATTGGAAAAGAGAGTAGGTGAAAAATTGGAATTGCTGCAACGTGAGATTGATGCAAGAAAAGAAATCAATAAAATGCAGTTTCAGTGAAAATCAAGTCTGCAATAATTGATGATGAAGATGTTGAAAACTATATTTCCATGATTATACCCAAAAGGCATCCTGAATACGAACAAATAGTGTCATTGTTCGATTCTGAAATTCAGTATTTTTCTCAAATGAAATGATGTCATTGCTAATAGCATCATAAAAAACATCCCCGAGAGGCGGCGACAACAATGTCGCCGCCTCTCACTTTTTTGCCTCAAAAGTTTGGAGGTTTCTTTCTTCGTATATTTGCAGCGTAATATAAAATTTAGGTTATGTATAGTAGTCGAGATATTATTGAATTTATCATTGTGATAGTTGGTGAGTTTGCCAGACGTCATAAGATGTCGGATACTTTAGCTTTCCGATATCTGGATAAGTATGCAGCCATTTCTTATCTTAAAAACAATTATGGCATAGCACATACATTGCCTTTTAATGACGTTGTCGATACATTATCCATTTATTGCAAGACAAGAGGGGGAAATCATTAATGAAACTTTATCATGGCTCTTATGTTGAAATAAAGGACATTGATTTGTCCATGTCTTTTCCCTGGATTATGCAAGAAAAACGTCCTCTTTTTTTATGTCCGTGAATAATTTAGGCTAAAGTTCTTTGGCATGTGGAACGACTTGGAAGAAATCTTAGGACGTAAAGTAGATTAGGCTTCAGAAGGCACACTTCTGCCATTTGCACAAGAATCAGCAGAAAAGGTTAAAATTCTAATTTATGAGAGAGGCGAGTAAAGACAAAACAAGGTGCAATGTTGCGCTGATAGAAGAAAAGTTGCGATTTTTATCTGTTGCTTTCAAGTGGAATTCACTTCTTTTTTGGTCTTCAGATGCATTGGGGCAGATACATTCGCATGCATCTGCCCCATAGCTAACAATTTATTAATAAACTAACTAATAAAACAAACATGTTTTCTACCACCAACGTGGGTCGCCAGCACTGCCCTTGCCCTTGAAGTTGACTCCTGGCTTGAGGTGGAAGTCGAGGTTCTGTGGATCGACAAACATCTCGTCGGTATTGAGGCTGAGGCGCGCGGCATTGGTGAACTTATTGTCACCCTCGGGGAAATCGGATGTGAGATAACAGCTTGAGAACTCCAGCCAACCCGAATAGTCGTTGTAGCCGTGGTTCATCTTCTGTCCGCCGTTAGGCCCGCAGAAGATGGTGTTGGTCACCTTTGCCTCCTTCGGGGCACGCTTGTTGTCGGCACGAATCCATTTCTGCAGCTTCGTGGTGTAGTTGCAGAACGTGCAGCAATCCACCTTGAAGAGGTCTATCTTGCAGCGGAGGTCCATCATTTGGTCGCCAATCTCGCAGAGCGTAGTGTTGGTGATGGAAATGGTCTCCATTACCACGGAGCTCTTGCCGATGTTCAACATTCCGTAGCCGCTTGTTCCTATATTATGGAGGATGCAATCGTCAATACGTATCTCGCGGAAGTTCACTCCGTCGTTGTTGATATAGAGCAGAGTACGCGGAATGTTTCTGATTTCGCAGTTCTGGAACGAGTAGAGGTCAACGTTGTTCTTGTCGGGGTTGAACCAGTAAGCCTCGCCCATATTGTCGTCCATAATGACAGCCTGGAAGCAGATGTTGCCCTTGTTGCCCGAAAGGCGCAAGCCCTTGGTCATGTTCAGCACTGGTTTTTGACCGTTGACCGCCTTGCCGGCAAAGTAGATGTTGACCACGTTCTCCGGTATGCGCAGCTGGTTGGCGATGTCATATTCCTGTCCGCCTGTGAAGACGAGAGTCACCGTCTCGTGTGTGGCGTTTGTTAGCAATTCAAGCAGGTCGTCGCCAGGGCTTACCTCTATGGTTTGTCCAACTGCCGAGCCTAAGGTGCGGAACTTCCATGTCCCGCGCAGGAAGCTGTCGTTCAATATCTGTGCGATGTAGTCAGTTCCCGGTGTAAGTCCTTCAACGAGAGTCTCTCCGTTGCGCTTCATCTCGTCGGTCAGTGTCACTGTCTGGAGCCATGTGGTGTCGCCCTCGGCAGTCTGTCCCAATCGGAGTGTTGACACCATCTTCTCTGCGTCCCAACGCATTGTCACATCCTTGATGCCTGGTGTTACGGTGGTGAAGATCTGTTCGGCGGGAGTCTCGAAGCTCACCTTATTCCATATCGACTCAGAGCCAGTCTGCTCGTTCACTGCCTTTACGCGTACCGAATAGCGTGTGGTGCCGTAGAGGTCCTCAAAGAGTTTCAGATACTCAGTCTGCACGACGGTCTTGCCGCTGCTGTATGGCGTAAGCGTGTCGGCCTTCACCTCCTCAGTGCGTACTATCTCGTTGAACGCCAGGCTGTCGAGACTGAACTCAAACACATACTTCGTTGCATCCTTCACACCGTTGAACTTCACGATTACCGATGTTGCCATCGATTTCTCCACCGAGAAGTTTGTGGTGGTGTAAAGACGGTCGTAAGACTTATCTATGGGCCATTCGTTTGCGTCGTCGCTACATGATACAAAGGTGCCGCCGATGAATGTCAACAGCAAGGCGAGAAACCATAAAGTAGCTTTATATTGTTTTTTTGCATTCATAATTTTATTGATGTTTTGTATTATTCCACGCTATGGTCGTAGCCATAGGAGTTTTTCAGATAACCGTTTGACTTGTAAATGTCGTCGTAATAGATGGAGAAGAGGTGGCGGTAGTTGCACACCTTGTTGCCCATGGTGTATGTGGCGAGCTTCTCGCCAATTTGCGAGCCGTACTGGAGCTGTCCGAGCAGTGAGCTATAGTCATACTGGGCGCGCAGTCCTGTTGCGCAGAGCAGGATACGTACTGAGCGTGATACCACGTCGCTCTCATTGTTCTCGCGTTTGAACCATGTCAGTTCCTGATAGTTGTCAGGATCGGGGTTGCCGTTGAGCTGGCGATAGAAGTTTACAGACTCTATGTCAACCTCTGGATAGCCGCTCACGCCAGTGTGCATCTTGTAGTATATCGTGGTGGGGATGTCATTGGGTTGATAGGTCTTGTCGAAGATTTTCACCTCGCTCTGTCCGTCATACATCTTCACCATAGCCTCCTTCATATCCTCGATCTTCTTGTCGAGCAATCCCCAGCGCACTAGGTCGAGCTTACGAATGCCCTCGCCGCCGAATTCCCATGCGCGCTCGTTGACGATTGCCTCGAAGAAGTCGCTGTCGTAGTTCTTCACCTCTGCCGAACCAGCACCGAAAGCACGCTCACGAACAGCCTCAAGAGCCTCACGCGCCGACATGCGTGCCACCTCGTCGCGAGAGTCGGCGCCGTGCAGTGCATAGCGAGCCTCAGCAAACATTAGCAGAATGTCGCTGTAGCGCATCAGAATCCAGTTGATACCTGTGTTAGGACGGCCGCTGGCTGCCTGTGCCAAAGTGCGGTAGGCATCGCATGTCCAGAAATAGCACCACTTACCAAAATGCACGTTCATCATATCGTTGCGCATCTTCTCGCCTAATTTATTGCTCTCCTTGGTGAACAAGGGCCACCAGCAAGCATAGTCGCGACGCTTGTCTGTGGGAGTGAACGAGTAGAAGTAATAGCCATTTGTGGCTACGTATGAAGCTCCCCATCCTGTATTTCCGAAACCGATGTTTCCAGTCATCTCGCGTCCCATAAGTGTACCAACGTCGCCACTATATCCCAGTCCGTTAGCCACCTCAAAGAGGTTCTCGCCACTTGTGTTGTAGTCAAGATGGCATACGGTTTTCCAGATGTTGCCGTAGTCGGGGTCGAGGTGGTGAGGGTTGTCGGCACTGCCGATGACCTCAGCACACTGCTGCGCTGCAATCTCGTAGTAGTCCTTCCAGTTCTTCACCCTGCCGACATAGAAACCGTTGATCTCGCCCATTCCCGGAGTGCCAGCTGCATAGTGTTCCACGTTGGAGTCGTCGGGGAACTGGTTGCCGTCGCGTACGCTCCATCCGCCGGCGAAGAGAGCTATGCGTGCCAGCAGCCCCTTGGCAAAGCCCTTGGTGATGCGCTCGCAGGTGTAGTCGCCAACCTCGCCCATCCAAGGCAGATACTCAATTGCCTCCTGCATGTCACGCACGAGAGCTGCATAAATCTCGTCGCGGTCGGTCTTTCCTGCATACACGTTGGAGAGGTCGCTCTCTGAAGTTCCTTCCTTGTAAGGAATGTCGCCCCAGCGTCTGACGAGTTCAAAATAGGCAAGTGAGCGAAGGGTGAGCGCCTCGCCGAGAAAACGCTTCATGGTAGCGTTGCCACTGTTGAAGGCTGCGGAGTTGCGTATTCCCTCCACGGCGGTCGATGCTCTCTCAGCCATCTTGAATACATACTGCCACTGAACAGTGTGGTTATACCAGTCGCTGTAGTAGTTTGCGGCTCCCGTGTCGCTCGTAAGCTCCTTCGAGGGGTCGCTGTTGTAGCCGCTTGCCAACTCAATGTCCGACACGCCTTGCCAGTTTACCGACATCTTCTGCCCATAGACGTATGTTCCGGCGAGGTCGCTGTAGATTCCCATGATGGCAGAACGCGCCATGCCTTCGTTCTCGAAAATCACCTGCGAGGTCTGCTCCGAAGGCGACTCTGTGTCGAGGAAATCGCTGCAACCACTCATTACGAGTGTCGCTGCGGAACATGTTGCAAGGATTATTGCATTATATAATCTTTTCTTCATTGTTGTTTACCTTATATATTATTATATATTACGTTGAATGTATCAGAATGTCACGTTCAGACCGACGATGAACGATCTCGACTTAGGATATGCCGAACGGTCGTAGCCCATGACCATGTTGTTTGATGAGATGTTCACTTCTGGGTCTTGTCCGCTATAGCCAGTGATGCAGAACAAGTTGGTGCCTGTGGCATATACACGCAGTCTCTTTGCACCGATGTAGCGCAGCAGGTTATCAGGCAGCGAGTAGCCGAGAGACAGTGTGCCGAGACGCAGGTATGAGCCGTCTTCTACTGCCCAGTCGGTGGTCACGCTGTTGTTCATCAGCGGATGCCACATTGGCTTGCCCTGGTTCAGCTCCTGGAGGCGTGCGGGATCGGCATGTTCGCCGTTGTAGATATTGTAGCCAGTCTCAGGGTCGATGACGGTGAAACGGTTGGCGAGACACATCTCTGTTGACATGTTCTGGTAGCGCTTGGAGAGATCGTAGCTCGTGTAGTCGATCTTGTTGACGTTGAGCACGTCGTTGCCGTAAGACCAGTTGAAGAGAGCCGTAAGGTCGAAACCTTTCCAACCCATGTTGATGCCGAAACCGCCCGTGTGCTTTGGCTGTGCGCGTCCGATGATGGTGCGGTCGTTGTCGGCATCCACCTTTCCGTCGCCGTTGAGGTCCTTGAGCTTCAGGTGACCGGGACCATACCATGCTCCAGAGCGTGAGAGAACACCGGAGCAGTCAACCACGCCCTCGTTGATGTCCCAACGCTTGGTGGTCTCGTTGTAGGTGAACTCGTCGAACGAGTAGTAGCCGTCGCAGACGTAGCCGTACATCAGACCCACTTCCTCACCCACGAACACACGGTAGTTGTCGCTACCTGTGCTTGGGAACGATCCGCCGGAGAGAATCATCTCGTCCTTGTCGGTGCCGTAGAGCTTGTCAACCTTGTTCTTGTTGAAAGAGATGTTGAAGTTGGCGTCGAGGTAGAAGTCCTTCTTGTTTATTAAGTTTGCGTTGAGTGTTATCTCAAGGCCGCGGTTGGTGGTCTGTCCGAGGTTCTGGTACTGAGTGTTGTAGCCAGAGTTCGAAGGAAGCTGTACCGACATGATAAGGTTCTTCGTCACGTCATTATAAAGGTCGATAGACACATCAAGGCGTTTGTTAAGTACAGAGAAGTCAATACCGAGGTTGGTGGAGTGCTTGGTCTCCCATGTCAGTTTGTCGTTGCGCAGCACCGTGCTTGGCTGCATACTGCTCTGTCCAGTCTCGCCCTGATAGTAGAGGTTCTTCACGTTTGTCACGGGGCTATAGGTCTGTCTCCAATAGCTTCCCACGCGGGCGTTACCTGCCACACCATGGCTGAAGCGCAGTTTCAGATTGTCGAGCCAGCTCTTTGTCGCCTCCATGAACTTCTCGTTCGTAATGCGCCATGCTGCTGCCACGGCGGGGAACACACCCCATTTGTTGCCTGGCGAGAACACGTTTGTTCCGTCGGCACGCAGTGTGAAGGTGAGATAATACTTAGTGTCGAACACATAATTTGCCCTTCCGAAATAGGATAGCGTGCGGCTTGGCTCACTGATGGTGGTGTAGGTAGGCTCCTGCGTACCGTTGTTCCACATGGCGAGTATGTTATCCACTCCGTAGTCTATAGGATAATAGTCAGACTCAATCTTCATTATGTCGCCACTCGATTCTGTAGCCTCAAAGCCTCCCATCACGTCAACATTGTGCTTGCCGAATTTCTCCTTGAAGGTAAGCATTGAGCGGAACGTCCAGTTTTTCTTGTCGTTGTACTGGCGTCTTGCCACTGGGAAGCCAGAGCGTCCGTTGGCAGTGCCCGTGTTGGCAAGGAAGATATTGTCATAGCGGTTGTAGGTGAATCCGTAAGTTCCCTCAGTGCGCCACGACAGCCACGGCATGATATCCCATGTAAGGGCGAGGTTGTTTGAGTTGTTGAAGAAGTTCTGTTTCTTGTATTCGTTGGCGATATTATAGAAAGGGTCGTTGAGGTTACTGATGTTCTCATAGCTAAGGTCGCCCGTGTCGCCGAGGTCGTCAAGTCCCAGGTCGGTGAGTGTTCCGATGGAAGGATATTTCACGCAGTCGCGCAGTTTGCTGCCCGACGATACGCTTGGACCATCAACCACGCGGTAGCTCATCTTGGTGTTGAAGTCGAGCTTGAGGTTTCTCAGCAGTTTCTTCGACAGCTTCACGTTGAGGTTGTCACGCTTGTACTTTGAGGTCTGCATGATGTACGACTCGTCGTCGTGGGTGTAGCTAAGGCTATATACGAGGTCCTTCGAGCCACCATTGATGTTGAGGTTGTAGCTCTGCTTGAATCCCGTGCGGTCGAAGAGTTTCTTCTGCCAGTCGGTTCCCTCGCGGCTCTTGTAGATGTCGATGTCCTCCCAACGGCCGTAACGGTCGAAGAAGCTCGCGTTGTCGCCGTTGTCGAGTTCGCGCTGCAGATACACATATTCATAAGGAGAGAGCACCTCAGTCTCGTTGTAGAAACGATTCCAGCCCAAGGTGGCGTTGAGCGACACCTCGGTCTTACCTGCCTTACCGCTCTTTGTCGTTACGAGGATTACACCGTTGGCACCCTTGGCACCATAGATGGCGGTGGAAGAAGCATCTTTCAGCACATCGACACTCTCAATGTCCGTAGGCGGGATGTCGGCAATGCTCGACACCTGGAAACCATCTACTATATAAAGAGGTTCGTTGTTTTGGGAAATCGAGCCGCCACCACGCACGCGGATGTTCACCGTTGCATCGGGCGAACCCTCGGTGGTCAAAACGTTCACACCTGCCAGACGACCTGTGATGGCTGATGCCGCATTGGTGGTGGTGATGTGGCGGAGAGTCTTCTCGCCCACCGACGAGATACTTCCCGTCAAGTCGGCACGGCGTGCCGTACCATAACCCACCGACACCACTTCCACGCCGCTGAGCATATTGCCGTCTTCTGTCAGTGTCACGCTAACCTGAGAGGCTGCCTTCACGGTCTGCGGCTTCATGCCTACATAGCTCACCTGGATTTGTTTTCCCTTCGGCGAGATCGAGAGCGTGAAGTTTCCGTTCAAGTCTGTCACCGTCGCGTTTTTGTTGTTCCCTACTTCTGTCACGGTTGCGCCTATGACCGGCTCGCCTGCAGAATCCTTCACCGTGCCTTTCACATGTCCTCCCTGCGCAAAGGCAGCAAGGGTCGTCAGCAGCAAGACGAAGGTAATAGCTAAATGTTTTACCATACGTTTTTGTTTTTTGTTGTTATTTTAGATTTGTTTTTTCCGCAAAATTAGACTTTAATAAGACAAAGGCGGTGCAGAATAGTACACAATAAGCTAAAAAAAGTACATTAATGGCGTTTTTTGGACGAAAATGTACTTTTTTAAGTTTTATTTCGTACTTTTGCAACCAAAAAATAAATTAATAATGAAAATAAAGGCACTGTTACTACCTATTACCATTGCATTTGTCATGTCCTACAGTCACCACGTGGCAGGACAAAACGACACGCTGCACATTCAGCATTTTGGCGAGGAATCAGGCTTCTCCACCACCATCGTGCAGCGCGCCATACAAGACCGCCAAGGTTATGTTTGGCTCGCCACATGGGACGGATTGCGACGCTATGACGGCTACCGCTTCCAGACATTCAAGGCAATGCCGGGCGACAAGTCGCCATTGGAGACAAACCGCTTCACTTTCATTGAGGAGGACGAGAAGGGCAACATCGTCTGCATATCAAACGAGAAGACCTATCTGTTCAACGTCAGGGAACGAAGGTTTGAGCCTTATACGGGGAAAGCCGTGAAGAGATACATGCCACACGCCACGCCCCAAGCGGTGGCGAGGCTAAGGAAGGTTGGTGAATACAGGAACATTGAGGTTAACTATCTGCTCACCGACCGCCAGGGCGGCGTGTGGGTTTACTCCAACCGTGGCCTGCAACGCGTAACGACGGCAAGGAAACCCGTGGCCACACTGCGCACCAACGGCGAGGGAGAGGAAGTGATCAGCGCATTGCTGACCGACCGCAGCGGCAGGCTTTGGGTTGCCGACAAGCAGGGCTACGTCAGCGTGAGGCGTGAGGACGGGAGCATCAGTTGGCTCCATGCCGACGGGAACCTAACAGGCGAGCGGCGGCGGTTCGGGCGCTCTGCATACGACATCTATGAGGACAACAATGGAAACGTTTGGATAGGGTGCAAGCCTGGAGGATTGTTCCGCCTGACACCTTCGGGCAAGAAATTCGCAATGGCGCATTTCATGCCCGAACGAGGCAACGCCTTCAGCCTTAACTGCGAAAACATCTATAGTATCGTGGAGGACACGCGCAACCGCCTGCTCATAGCCACCTACGGCGGTGGACTGAACATTGGCGAACCGCAAGCCGATGGGACAATGCGCTTCATCAACGCCGACAACCTACTGAAGCAATTCCCCAAGGCAGGAATGAAAAGCCGCTGCGTGTGGGCTGGCAACGACGGCACGGTATTGCTCGGCTCAAACGACGGACTCTATTCGTTCGTTCTCAACGGCAACTACGAGAAGACGCACTTCTACGCCAATCGGCGTTCGCCTGAAAGCCCCAACAGCATAAGCAACAACTTCGTGATGGAGATATTGCAGACGCGACAAGGTGGCATCTTCCTCGCCACGTCGGGAGGCGGCACCGACAAAATAGCGTCGCCGAAACTGCTCAGCGACAACATACGTTTCAGTCACTACTCGGTAAACGAGGGCATCTCCTCAGACCTCATACAGACGTTGGCGGAAGACAAGGCAGGAAACCTCTGGATTGTATCGGCAGGTTCAGTAAGCCTCTTGAACTCCAAGACAGGACTCGCCACAAACTACTGGAACCTACTGACTGACAAATGCAACTTCTTCACCGAGACGACACCTGCGCTGCTTGCCGACGGAAGCATGGTCTTGGGTACGACAAAGGGAACCATGACGCTCAGCCCCCAGCAGATGGAAAAGAGCCGCTACAAGCCAGCAATCGTCTTTGACTGCGACAACGAGGTAAGCCTCGACACCGACGAAAGGAACTTCAGCATACACTTCGCCGCATTAGACTACGACAAGGACGAGGAAATTATCTATGCCTACCGTATGGACGGAATAGACACCACTTGGCGCTACACACGACAGAACGAACTGAACTACGTCGGTCTCGCCCCTGGCACATACAGACTGCATGTCAAATCAACCAATGGCGACGGGGTGTGGGTTGACAACGAACACACCGTGACGCTGCACCGCGCCGCCAGCTTCCACGAAACACCTTGGGCGTGGATGCTCTACGGCGGCCTGCTCGTAATCGTTGTGGCTGCCGTTGGCGGAACAATAATGTATATAAGGAAACTGAAACGTGAACTGCGCGACGTGCAGCTCACAAGCAAGGAACAAATGGCAGTGATGGGTGCACGGCTCAAAGAGCTGCTGCCCATCACTGAGAGTGTCAAGGAAATAAAGCAAGAGACCGTCCCGGGACTGAGTGCCGACGACCATGCTTTCGGCGAACGCCTGAAAGCATACGTTGAACAGAACATCGACAACGCCGACCTTTCCGTCATGGACATTGCCAACGAGATGAACGTCAGCCGCACGCTGCTCTTCGTACGCATGAAGAAAATCTTCGACA
>CAMAGM010000092.1 GCA_945833995.1 uncultured Prevotella sp. | reverse complement strand
AAACATGTATGATGAAGCAGGTAAAATTTAGAATTCCGCTTAGAATGATGGCCGTCTTGTTCGGTCTCGTTCTGTCAATCGGAGCCTTTGCCCAGATTACTGTCAACGGACATGTAAAGGACGCAACAGGCGAGCCGATCATCGGTGCAACAATCCGTGTTGCAGGTGAGCAAGGAGGTACTGTCTCTGATTTCGACGGTAACTTCACGATCAAGGCTCCCCAGGGAGCTACTCTCAACGTAAGCTACGTAGGCTATCAGCCAGCCACAGTAAAGGCTGCGCCAAACGTAGTGGTAACTCTTCAGGACGACTCGAAGGTTCTTGAGAACGTCGTTGTGATTGGTTACGGTCGCGCTAAGAAGAACGACTTGACAGGTTCGGTTACGGCTATTAAGCCAGACGAACTGAGCAAGGGTATCACCAACAACGCACAGGACATGATGGTCGGCAAGATTGCCGGCGTTGATGTTGTGACATCTGGCGGTACTCCTGGTGCTGGAGCACAAATCCGTATTCGTGGTGGTTCGTCACTCAACGCCTCCAACGACCCTCTTATCGTAATTGACGGTCTGACCATTTCAAACAGCACAGCAACGGGTATGACCAACGTGCTGGCTATGGTGAACCCTAACGATATCGAGAGCTTCACGGTGTTGAAGGACGCTTCCGCTACTGCCATCTATGGTAGCCGCGCCTCTAACGGTGTCATCATCATCACCACCAAGAAAGGCCGTACAGGTAGCGCTCCTAAGATAAGCTACAATGGCGACGTTACGGTTTCTACTATTCAGAAGAAGTACGATGCACTCACTGGCGACGAGTATCGTGAGTTCATCAGCGGCATCGAGGGTCTTGATGTATCCAAGCTTGGTGATGCCAACACCGATTGGCAGGACCAGATTTTCCGCACTGCCGTTTCCACATCTCACAACATCTCTGTCAGCGGTGGTCTGAAGAACATGCCTTATCGCGTCAGCGCAGGCTACAACCTCTCCAACGGTATTGTTAAGACATCATGGATGCGCCGTGCAAACGCTTCTGTCAACTTGGCTCCTACTTTCTTCGAGGACCACTTGAAGTTCAACGTTACTGCAAAGTACATGAACGAGCAAAACCGCTATGCCGATGCAGGTGGCGCTGTAGGTGCAGCTCTCAGCATGGACCCAACACGTCCAGTATATTCAAACGACGAGACCGCTGAGTTCTTCGGTGGCTACTATCAGCCAGCACAGGGCGCAAGCTTCACCGATCCTAACTGGAAGTACACCAACAACCCTAACGCTCCTCAGAACCCATTGGCTCTCTTGGAGAACAAGGAGTGCAAGGCTAACGCAAACGACTTCACTGGCAACTTGGAGGTTGACTATCAGATTCACGGCTTTGAGGACCTGCACATCCACGCAAGCTATGGTGGACAGTACACCAAGTCAAAGCAGACCGACGTTATCTCTCCATATTCTTACAGCAACAACTACTACGGTTGGGACGGTGAGACTCACTACGAGAAGTACAGCATCACCGCTAACGCTTACGCACAGTATCAGCATGAGTTTGGCGCGCACAACATCGACATCATGGCAGGTGCTGAGGAAAGCCACTATCACAGCTCTGGCTACAACTTCGGTCAGGGAACAGACCGTGCCAATGGCGAAGCCTACAAGCCAAGCCTTCGTGAAGAGACAGCATGGGCAACCCACAATTCCCTCGTTTCTTACTTCGGACGTCTGAACTACACGCTGCTCGACCGCTATATGCTGACCGCTACAATGCGTGCCGACGGTTCTTCACGTTTCGCCGATGGCAACAAGTGGGGTTATTTCCCATCAGTAGCCCTCGCATGGAAAATCAACAACGAGGCTTTCCTGAAGAACGTCAATTGGCTCGACGAGTTCAAGCTCCGTCTCGGTTGGGGTCAGACTGGTCAGCAGGACATCAACGGTGACTTCCGTTATACTCCTCTCTACACCATCAGTAACCAGTACGCTCAGTATCCAATCGGCGACCAGTACTATTACACAATGCGTCCATCTTCCTACAACCCAGACTTGAAGTGGGAGACAACGACAACCTATAACGCAGGTATCGACTTCGCTGTTCTCAGGAACAGAATCTCTATCAACATCGATGGCTACTATCGTGAGACAAAGGACCTCTTGAACGACGTTACTATTCCTGTAGGCACAAACTTCTCTTCTGTGCTTACAAAGAACATCGGTTCGTTGAAGAACTATGGTCTTGAGTTCGCCATCAACGCCAAGCCAATCGTGACCAAGGACTTCACTTGGGATTTGAGCTACAACGTTTCATGGAACCACAATGAGATTACCTCTCTTACTGGTGGCAACGGCGATGCCGACTACTACATCAAGACCGGTACTACAATTTCCCGCGGTAACAGCACGCTGATTCAGGCAAACCGCGTAGGCGAGGCGGCCAACTCGTTCTTCGTTTATCAGCAGGTTTACGACGAGGCAGGCAAGCCAATCGAGGGACTCTATGTTGACCGCAACGCCGATGGCAAGATCAACGAAAGCGACAAGTACTTCTACAAGAAGCCTGCTGCCGACGTTATCATGGGCTTCACCACCAAGTTCCTCTACAAGAACTGGGATTTGAGCGCAGCCTTCCACGCCTCTCTCGGCAACTACGTTTACTATGACCACCTGTCTAACCTCGGTGCAACAAGTGCTTCAGGTATTTACTACAACAGCGCTTTCCACAACACCTACTCTGAGGCTATCGACCTCGGCTTCACAGGAACTGGCTCTACGGAGTACTATCTCTCTGACTACTTCGTTCGCAACGCAAGCTATCTGAAGTGTTCAAACATCACACTCGGATACTCTTTCAGCAAGCTCTTCAAGGAACTTTCAGGACGCGTGTTCTTCACAGTTCAGAACCCATTCATCATCTCCAAGTACAAGGGTATCGACCCAGAGGTGGCTGACGGTGTTGACAAGAACCCATATCCACGTCCATTGAGCTTCCAGCTCGGTTTAAATCTTAACTTCTAATTTTTGACTGAATATGAAAAAGATATTTGTAAAAACAGCGGTTGTCGGTCTTTTGTCGATGGGACTGGCTTCATGTGCTGACGACCTTAACATATCGTCAATAGACCCGCAGACCTCAAGCTCATACGAGGACATGCAGCTCTTGGCAAAAATCTATTCGACAATGGGACTTACGGGTCAGTCTGGTCCTTCCGGCAATGGTGACATCAGCAGCGACGAGGGTGAGTCTGGCTTCTATCGTACAACATTCAACCTTCAGGAGCAGCCTACCGACGAATGTAACTGGGCATGGCAGACAGATACTGACATTCCTCAGCTGACAGGCATCGGATGGAACAGCAGCTCTCCACGTGTACAGTGGTGCTACCAGCGCCTTGGCTTCAACATCACACTCTGCAACTTCTATCTTACAAATACTGCAGACCGTGCTGAGGATGCCGACTACAAGCTCTATCGCGCTGAGGTGCGTTTCCTCCGTGCACTCTACTATTGGTATTTCCTCGACCTTTGGAACAAGGCTCCTTTCAAGGACGAGTCTTTTGCCATCGACGAATTGCCAATCTGCAAGGGCGGCAAGGATCTCTACGACTGGCTTGACAACGAGCTGACAGAGATTGAGGGTGAGCTTGCTCCAATAGGCGATTTCAACAACTCCCAGAACTTCGGTCGTGCTGACCAAGGCTCTGCATACATCCTCCACGCACGTCTTGCGCTCAATTCGGCTGTATATACCAATGGCGCTGTGAAGGACTATCAGAAGGCTGTGTCATATTGCGACAAGGTGATCAACAGTGGCAAGTATGCTTTGGCTTCGACACCAAAGGCCCATCCTTCAAACGGTCTGACATATTCTGGCTATGCCCAGGTGTTCATGGCTGACAACGACCAGAACGCAGAGGCAATGAGGGAGATAATTCTTCCTATTCGCCAGGACGGCAAGAGCACAAAGTGCTACTCTGGTGCAAACTACCTCGTTTCCTCAATGCGCATCGTAGGTATGCCTTATATGGGAACAACAAACGGCTGGAGCTGTAACTACGCTCGTCCAAACCTTATTCAGAAGTTCTTCCCTGCAGAGAACATTCCAATGTCTTCAGAGAAAGCTCCTGATGGCGCTACAGAGGAGGATATTATCAAACTCGACGCACAGGATGGTTCTGACACCAAGAGCATTATAGCTGCAGCTGGTGATGACCGTGCTCTCTTCTACGCTGGCCGTGGCGGTGGCATCCGCAAACTCCACGTTGAGAAGATGTCCAACTTCCTCGATGGTATCTCTATCGTGAAGTGGCAGAACATCCGCACCGATGGTGGTACGACAAACGACGTAGAGTTCCCTGACACAGACATTCCATTGCTCCGCTATGCCGAGGCTTTCATGACACGTGCAGAGGCTAAGTGGCGTCTTGGCGACAACGAGGCAGCCATCAAGGATATCAATGTTCTCCGCAACCGTGCCAACGCTAAGGCAATCACAGCCATCAACTCTGAGGAAGACATCATCGACGAGTGGTGCCGTGAGTTCTATATGGAAGGCCGTCGCCGTTCAGACCTCAACCGCTTCGACCGCTTCGTTGGCAAGAAATACATCTGGGATTGGAAAGGTGGCGTGCCTACAGGACAGACCGTTGACTCTCACTTCAAGTTCTATCCTATTCCTATCGACGATATGAACGGTAATCCGAACATGGAACAGAATGATGGATATTAATTCAAAACAAGGACTTTTTAAACTGAAATAGTATGAACAAGATAATGTTAAAATTAGGAAGTGCCTTTACTCTCCTCGCCCTCATGGCTTTCACGCTGACATCGTGCGAGAAGGATATTGACAGCAATCCTACGTTTAAAGCCAATACGACAGGCTTCAAACTGAATGTTCCTGCCAATGCAGCCAACAACACCTACGACCTGGTGTCTTCGACAGGACTCAATCTGACCTGCTCACAGCCAGACTTCGGTGGATTTCCACTCGTGGTTGACTATCACGTGCAGGTGTCGTTGAAGGAGAGTTTCGACTCTTTCAAGGAGTTGGATACCTTCTTCTCTACTGCAAACATGAGTGTTGATGCAACTGAGCTGAACAATGCCATGATAGAACTCTACACTGCAGAAATGGGCGATGTGGAATATCCAAAAGAGACGCGCGCTTTGTATGTAAGACTGCGTGCTGTAGTTGAAGGTCAAAATCTTGGCGAGGTGTTCTCTAACGTAATCTGTTTGCCAAGCGTTCTTGCTACATACGTTCCTCCAACGCTTGAGTTGCCAACTGCTGCCTACATCTGTGGCTCGTCTATCGGCGACGCTTGGAGCACTTGGAAGGCTCTCGCTCCTGTCTATGGAATGGCTGGTGAGTTCTACACCATGCTTTATGCTCCTGACGGCGCTGAGTTCAAGTGGGGCGAATGGGAACAGGATTGGCGTGGCTATGGTCGTGTAACCGACTTCGACGACCAGGCTGGTGCCGGCATCTCTGGCGAAGGCGATAGCAACATCAAGATTGCAAACGGTGGCTGGTATGTTCTCTACATAACAACTGAACTTGGTACCAACGACGTGAAGTGGCACTTCCACATCCTTCCTGCCAAGGCATACGTGATTGGTAATGCCACAGGCGACTGGACTGACAGCAACCCTGCTTGGGAGATGACACCTTCTGCCAATGCCGCTACTCCATGGGAGTCTCCTGCATTCACAGCCTCTGGTGAGCTTCGTGCATACATTAAGGTCGGTAGCATTGACTGGTGGCGTACAGAGTTCACACTCTTCAAGGGCGGTCTCTTCTGGCGTACAATGGATATTCCTGCAAACTGGGCTGAGAATGTCGGCGAAGCTTACTCCGCACCTTGTGCACCAGGCCAGAAACTCTATGTGAACTTCGACAGAAATATAGGTGAAGTAAAATAACATTTAATTAATGAAAATTATGAAGAAACAATTATTATATAGCTTTGCAGCTATGGCGGGTCTTGCACTCGCCAGCTGCAACGGCGACTACGACGATTGGGCTTCTCCACAGACCAACGAGGAGCAGCCTGCCGCAGCAAAATACGATGCTCAGGTTAATGCGGGTACTGATGCAAATCTAATCCTTCCAACAACGAAGGACACTCTCCGTTTGCAGTCTCTGTCTTCGAGTAATCCTGAAGTAGTTGGTTTCAGTGTAAGAAGCGCAACTGTTGAAGGTCAGAAGATTAACGCTTTCACAAATGGAAACGACATCTGTGTGCTCACTGCTGATTATGTCAATCTCATTCGCGACCTCTACCAGTCAAGAGCTTACACTACTCGCACTCCAAAGCTTGCCGTAGAGTATTCGGCAAACCTTGCCAATGGAGACGCTGTTGACCTTCCAGCATTTGAGGTAGTAACATCTGTTAAAACCACTCCTACACCAGCAGAAGACCCAAAAGGCTACTATATGCTCGGTCAGTGGCAGAACTGGGACGCAACCAATCCTACTTGGATGGAAAACAATGGCGATGGTACTTACACAGCAACAGTCACCACAGGCGACGGCGACAACTGGTTTAAGTTCTATCAGGGAAGTCACTTCGTTTCAGGCGACTGGGATTCTATCAATCAGGGACAGATGGGTTGTGCCGTTAATGGCGACAATGCTCTCTTCAACTATGTTGTTTGGCCAAACGACCCTGAGTTTGGAGAGGTTCAGACACCTGTCATCAGTGGTGGCGGTACTTTCGAGATAACTCTCGACATCAACAATTACACGTACACCGTGAAACGTGCCGAGGCTCGCTACTATGTTGTAGGTACTCCTCAGGGTTGGAGCGACAAGGACATGAGTTGTATGTTCTACGCTCACGGAGGTAACATCTATAGCTACACCACACAGTGGTCAGGAGCTTGGGACCTCAAGATTTGGGATTCCAAGAACTTCGGAAACTGGGACAATGCTTGGGGTACGGCAGTCGATGGCGATGGTTCTGCTTCTGGCTCGCTCATCAATAAGGACTCGAAGTCTTTCCAGGCTCCAACCAAGGGCGAGTACTACACGCTGACTATCAACATGAACGACAACACCTACTCATGGGAAGCTGTCACTCCTTCTGCTGAGTACACTTCTGTATCGCTCATTGGCGACTTCAACGGTTGGGGTGGCGACATCGACCTCAAGCAGCTTGAGAAGGCTCCTCACAACTGGTATGGTCGCGTGACTATTGAGTCCGACGGTGGACTGAAGTTCCGTGCCAACCACGACTGGGCAGTAAACTGGGGTTCTGCCGACAAGGTAACTCCAATAGGCGAAACCTATTACTTCCAACCTGGCGGTGAGAACATCAACGTTCCCGCAGGAACATACGACTTCTACCTTAATGATATTTCAGGCAGGTGGAGCATCGTTCCTGTGAAGTAATGATGAATCCCCTTCATCAATAATCAATAATGATTCCCCCGAGAGGTGGCGGCATTGTTGCCGCCACCTCTCACTTTTTCCCCACAAAAGTTTGGAGGTTTCATTCTTTCTTCATATATTCGCAGCGTGAATTAACTAACTGAGTTTTCCCACTGTCCATTGTCATCATATTCAAATACCAGTGATTATCAAACAACAACGAAGCCTGCTTCAACTTTGTCTGAGGCAGGCTTCGTTGTCTTGTATTGTCGTTTATGTTGAGATGAAGCTATTTCTCCTTGCTTATGCAGTGAATCTCCTTGCCTTCTTTGTCAATCATGTGCAACTGCAGTTTCTGCTTTGAGGCACTTATTACGGAGAAGCCAGTGGCTGGAGAGCAGAACTGTGTGCCATCGGTTTCCTTAACCTTGCGTGACAGCGAACCCGCAGTGTTGACAACGTAGTCTGTTGTGTCCGACGGCTTGCGGATGTGCTGGAAGTTGTGGATGTGTCCGCAGACGTACATCGCAACGTTGCCGTTTTTCTTGAATATCGGCAGTAGGCGGCGCTGAATGTCCTTCTGCTCGGCAATGTCCTTCTTTGTCTCGGCATACATCGGGTGATGGCCTACCACGACGACCCAGTCCTCCTTTGCCTTTTGCAAGGTGTTATCGAGCCACTGGAGCTGTGCCTCGATGTCCTGTTTGCCGGCATCGGGATAGCGGTTGTTGGTGCGGTAGCTGTCAATCAGCGGAGTGGTATCGATGAAGACAATGCGTAGGCTTGACCCTGCTTCCTCGTCGGCGAACACTTTGGTGTAGTATCTGCCTTCAATTTGCCAGCGGCGGCTGACCTTGGAGTAGTCGAGCACTGCCTGTGTGTTGCCTCTATACTCATGGTTGCCAAGCACGGGCAGCCAGCTGATCATCAGCTCTGGGTGGGTATAGATTAGCTCATAGTTGGTCATCCACAGGGGGTCTTGCGTTGAGGCAACACCATCGAAATGATGTACGTCGCCTGTAGCTATTATTGCCTCTGGACCGACTTCCTCCGCCATCTCGCCCATCAGTTCGGCAATAGGCTTCTGGTCGTAGTAGCCGTTGCGTCCGAGGTCGTTGGCAACGAAGAGGTTTATATCTGACTTCAGTGTTTTCCACTGTTCGGGAGTCTGTCCCTTTGCCGTTGCGCATATCAGTAGCGAGATAGCTATGGTGGCGAGTATTGCCCAGAAGTTGCGTTCGGCGCGTCTAATTTCTAAATTAATTGTATCCATTGTTTTTTATAAATTAATCTTGAATCCTGCATTTACCTTCACTCCGTAGTATTCTACCTGCATTGTGCGGTCCTTGTTGCCCTGATAGTAGCGCAGTGGCTGGTTGAGCAGGTTGTTTGCCTCAGCGAAGATGGTGAACTTCGTATTCTTGCCAAAGGTGTAGGAAGCGTTGAGGTCGAGGTAGTTCACCTTGTCGTAGTAGCGGTCCAACTCACGGCTTCCAGTGTTCATCTGGTCGATGAACGACGATGCGAAGTTGTAGGAGAGACGGATGTTCCAGCCCTTGTTCTCGAAGTAGAGCGAAGCGTTGGCGGTATGCTCTGGCGAGCCTGCCATCTTCACCTCGTCGCCTTCTTCTATGCCAAGACGTGTGTTGTAGTTGCGTGTCGTGGTGTGGGTATAGGTGTAGTTGCCATAGAAACCGAGGCAGCGGAGTGCGGGAGCTATGAAACCGAAGTCGCGCTGGAATGCAGCCTCAACACCATAGACGCGGGCATCGTAGGCGTTCATGTTCTGTGTCACCTCGAAAGTCTCGTTGTTGCCTGCAAGACCAAGCTCTGCCCCGGTGTAGTAGCCGAGAGTCTCGATGTTCACGTTCTTAACGTCCTTGTAGAAGAGTCCGAGGCTCACCATACCAATGCTCTTGAAATAGTGGTCGATGGAGAGGTCGATGTTCCATGCCGTCGTCGGCTTGATGTTAGGGTCGCCTATTGTTGCCTCCTGGTCGGCAAGGTTGAAGCTCTTGTTGGCTATGAGTGCTGAGTATTTCGGACGTGAGAGGGTCTTTGTTATTGATGCCCTTACGCTTCCGTCCTCGTTCATCTTATATTTCAGCAAGAGGCTTGGCAGCAGGTTGGTGTAGTCGTTCTTGTATTCGCCTGTTGGTTTCAGTGTCTCGTTCTCGTCCTCGTCCATCGTGTAGTTCACGCCGCTTGTGTTCAGTCGTGTGTTCTCAAGTCGCAGACCAAGGGTAGCGTCGAGGTTCTTGCCGAGCTTCTGGTCAAATCTGATGTAGCCAGCGTGGATTTGCTCTGTTGCCTCATAGTTTCCGGCTTCCTCCTCATAGAGTTCCGCGCCGTCTGCCCTGTCGAAGTTGATTGCTCCCATGTAGTCCTTGCTTACGAACTGTGTGCCAATAGGATATTGGCTGCCAGGCATGAAGCCCTCGCGCACCTTATATACAATGTTGTCCTGCCAGTCTGGGATGTACTTGTCGGCAGCGTCGCTGTAGTCGTAGTACTGGGTGTTGCGTTCCTTCTCCTTGCGGGTGTATTTATAGCCAAACTTCAGTGTGTTGCCATAGAGTCCCTTCGACAGTGGCAGTGTGAAGTTGATGCGCTCCTTGAACTCGTTTTCCTTTATCGACTGGTCGGAGTTGGTAAACTCGTCAATCTTCCACTTGCCTTCGCTGAACGATGGGATTGCAAGTGTGGAGTAAGGCTGTTCGCCACCAACGTCCTTGAACGAGTCGCCGAAGTTGAGCGCGTCACTGCCTTTCAGTTTCAGACCAATGTAGCGCTCGTTGGGGCGGTCTTCGGTAGCACGTGAGTAGCTCGATGCCCAGTCAACCTTAAGGTTTCCGAAGTTGTGCTCTCCGTCGAGAGTGAAGTCCATTGTCTGCTGTCGCTCCAGTCGTGCGCCCTTTGTGTCGTCGGCACCCGCCTTAGTCTGCAGCACTACGCTCTGGTCCTCAACGTCGGAGTTCAGTTTCTTGTAGCTTATGCGGTAGCGGTTCTCCCAGTCGTTGCGGCGGTTGTAGATGCCCTTGAACGATATTTTGTGCATTGGGTTGAACTGGTAGTCGAGAGCCAACGAGTAGCTTTGGCGCTCGCGGGTTACGTAGTATTGGCGCACCTGAGCCTCCTTCAGCTGAATCTCGCCCTTCTTCTCGACGTATTCAAACTCGGTGTTGTCCGAACCGCCTGGAGCATACTGGTAGGATGCGCTTGCCATGATGCCCAGTTTGTTGTTGATGAAGCGGTCGCCCCATGTTCCGCCTATGTTCCACTGTGGCTTGCCCGAAATCCAAGTGTAGCCTGTTGAGCCGGTGAAGTTGAGTATGCGGCGGTAGGGAGTGTTCTTCGTAACGAGGTTGATGGCACCGCCGATAGCGTCGCCGTCCATATCCGATGTCACCACCTTCGACACCTCAATGGTCTGCACCATGTCGGCAGGAATGAGGTCGAGCTGCACGTTGCGTGTGTCACCCTCGGCAGAAGGCAGGCGGTTACCGTTTACGGTCACTGACGTGAGGTCGGCACTCGTTCCGCGAACCTGTCCGAAGCGTGCCTCGCCCTGGTCATACTGAACGTTGATGCCGTTGATGCGCTTCAGGGCGTCGCCGATGTTGGAGTCGGGGAACTTGCCCACTTGGTCGGCGCTCACAACGTTTGTCACACCCATTGCACCTTTCTGCATCTGCAATGCCTTGCGCTGTCCTGCGAAAGCACCTTTCACGTTCACCTCGCTCAGTTCCACGCCCTCATTCATCACGATGTCGGCAACGAGCACGCGGTTGGCATTAGTCACTGTCACCTTTTTAAATATAGGGTTGTAGCCAACATAAGTCACCTTCAGGGTGTAGGTTCCTGGCTTGAGGTTTGGCAACTTGTAGAATCCGTTGATGTCTGCTGTCACACCTGTGTGCAGGCTCTCGATTTGAATAGTAGCTCCTGGGAGCGTGTGTTGCTCGGCGTCGGTCACTTGACCGCTGATGATACCGAAACTTGCTTCTTCTGTCACTTCAGCTGCCCAAACGGCTGCCGTTGTCGTTGCGGCTACGAAAGCTGTAGCCAGTAGTCGTTTTACTGTTTTCATCTTTGTTTTTACATGTGTTATGTTTTAAATTCTTAACTTATAATTCTTAACATTTAATTTTCTTGTTTTCGGGTGCAAAGGTACAGGTATTGGATTACAACACGGCAACAGCGAGGTTAAACAATTGATACTATTGTGCTACGAAGCTGTTACAGACACGACGTGCGCCGCTACAACCCTATACTCTACATCTTTTAAGTTAACCAACTCATTGATTGAAGGATCCCTCCCTTTTCTATGCAGTGCGGTAACCACACAACAAGAACATCGTTCCAATCCACCTTTCGATGTACTCATAACGACAAGTGGATAGGGCAATATCGACTTGTCGATATGAGCATATTGAAAAGTCGATTATGGGGATATGGATTCAACGGGAATAGGTATTCGTTTTATGTTCCGCAATGGTGAACCTACATTCCGCAGTGGGGAATGTACGTTCCGCATTGGTGAACGTACGTTCCGCATTGCGGAACATAGAATGAACCCCTACTTCTACATAAATCGAATACTCTTTTATGCCAACTTCATAACTGCTATCCCCATACATTTAAAACCCCTTAACACTCCTTAATTGAATACCCCATTTA
>CAMAGM010000091.1 GCA_945833995.1 uncultured Prevotella sp. | reverse complement strand
AGGTCATTGAGGAGCATCCCGACCTCTACGAGGTTTATTGTCTCACGGCAAACAACCGCGTTGAGCAGCTGGCAGAACAGGCGATAAAGTTCAAGCCAGCGGCAGTGGTCATAGCCAACGAGGCACACTACGACCGCCTCTGCTCGCTGCTCGCGTCAGAACCCGACATAAAGGTCTATGCCGGGGCAAAGGCGATTGACGGGATTGTAGAGGCCACACCCATCGACATGGTGCTCACAGCCATGGTGGGCTTCGCAGGACTTTCGCCCACCATACACGCCATTCGTGCCCACAAGACCATCTGCCTTGCCAACAAGGAGACGCTCGTGGTGGCTGGCGCGCTCATCTGCCAACTGGCGCAGCAAAACCGCACACCCATCCTGCCCGTCGATAGCGAGCACTCGGCAATATTCCAGAGCATCGTGGGCGAGGGCGACAACGAGATAGAGAAAATCCTGCTCACGGCAAGCGGCGGACCTTTCCGCACGTTCAGCCACGAGCGTCTTGCCACCGTCACCAAGGCCGACGCCCTTCAGCACCCGACATGGAACATGGGGGCGAAAATCACCATCGACTCCGCCACAATGATGAACAAGGGCTTCGAGGTGATAGAGGCGAAATGGCTCTTCGGGGTCGATGCCGACAAGATAGAGGTCCTCGTCCATCCACAGTCCATTGTCCACAGTGCGGTGCAGTTTGTCGATGGAGCAGTGAAGGCACAGCTCGGAGTGCCCGACATGCGGTTGCCCATCCAGTATGCCTTCTCCTATCCCGACCGCCTGCATCTCTCGTCTGAGCGTCTCGACCTTTTCAGCCATCCGCTGGAGTTCTTCAAGCCCGACATGGAGAAGTTCCGCTGCCTCGCACTGGCATTTGAGGCAATAAGGAAAGGAGGAAACATGCCTTGCATACTCAATGCAGCCAACGAGATAGTAAACCGCGCTTTCCTCGACGACCGCTGTCGATTCCTCGAGATAGCCGACATCATAGAGCGTACCATGGCGAAGGCAACCTTCGACCCCAATCCCGACTACGATGTCTATGTCGCCACCGACCACGAGGCGCGTCGCATAGCAAGTGAGTTGCTGAGTTGCTGATTTTTTTAATTTTTAATCTATAATTTTTAATTTTTCAAAGTGGAAATATTCCTTATCAGAGCACTACAGTTCGTGCTGGCCATATCAATACTAATCCTCATTCACGAGGGAGGCCACTTCCTGTTTGCCAAACTCTTTGGCATACGCGTAGAGAAATTCTTCCTTTTCTTCGACCCTTGGTTCCACCTGTTCCAGTTCAAGCCAAAGAACAGCGACACCACCTACGGTGTTGGCTGGCTGCCACTCGGTGGCTACTGCAAGATTGCGGGCATGATTGACGAGAGCTTCGACACGGAGCAGATGAAGCAGCCCGCACAGCCGTGGGAGTTCCGCACCAAGCCCGCTTGGCAACGCCTCCTCGTCATGATTGGCGGCGTGCTGTTCAACTTCCTCCTCGCACTGTTCATCTATGCCATGATTCTCTTCACCTGGGGCGACAGCTACATCCCAGTGAGGAACATGAGCCACGGCATGCGTTTCAACACCGAGGCAAAGCAACTCGGATTCCGCGATGGCGACATCCTCATAGGCACCGACAAGGGCGAGTTCAAGGACTTCAGTGCCGACCTCTACCGCGATCTCTCAGAGGCAGCCTACGCGGAGATAATCCGCGACGGCAAGGCAATGCGCATCAACCTCCCAGGCGAGATAAACCTCTTGGGAATGTTGAAGAACGACCCACCATTCGTGCGTCCGCTCCTTCCTTGCGTTGTCGATTCCGTACTGCCACAGTCGCCCGCAGCCACCTCAGGAATGAGGAAAGGCGACCGCATCGTTGGCTTCAACGGAAAGCCTGTTGGCTCCTACAACGAGTTCACCGAGCACATAGCACGACTCAGCGATGTCCTCGCCGTTGCCACCACTTCTGCCGACAGCCTAAAGGCACGCAAGGCAACCATCGTTGTTGAGCATGCCGCACAAGCCAACGCACAAGGGGCAAGCCTCACTGACACGCTCAGCGTCACCCTCACCCCACAGCTTCTCGTTGGCTTCAACGTCAAGTCCCTCGCGGCTCTCTACGAGCCAGTCACCATAGAGTACGGCTTCCTTGAGAGCCTGCCCGCAGGCGTAAGCTACGGCATCGGTGTCCTCACGGGCTATGTTGACGACCTCAAGTATGTGTTCTCGGCAGAGGGAGCCAAGTCGCTCGGTGGTTTCGGTGCCATCGGCAGCCTTTTCCCACCCGTGTGGGACTGGTATGTGTTCTGGAAGATGACGGCATTCATCAGCATCATGCTTGCCTTCATGAACCTTCTCCCCATCCCCGCCCTCGACGGCGGTCACGTCCTTTTCCTCATCTACGAGATGATAACGCGCCGCAAGCCCAGCGAGACGTTCATGATACGTGCCGAATACGTAGGCTTTGCCATCCTCATCATTCTGATGCTCGTGGCAAACATGAACGACGTACTACGATGGTTGGGCTATATGTAGCATTGAAGATATAATTGAGAATTAAAAATTAAGAATTAAGAAAAATAGTTGCGCACAATAAATGCCCTAACATATTCTCTTAATTCTTAATTTTTAATTCTTAACTCTTAATTATGGGGTATGCAATTAAGGAGTGTTAAGGGTGTTTAAATGTATGGGGATAGCGGTTATGAAGTTGGCATAAAAGGGTATTCGATTTATGCAGAAGTAGGGGTTCATTCTATGTTCCGCAATGCGGAACGTACGTTCACCAATGCGGAATGTACGTTCACCGACGCGGAACGTAGGTTCACCACTGCGGAACGTAGGTTCACCATTGCGGAACATAGAATGAATACCTATGCGTAGCAAATTGGAATAGGTTTTGTTATACCTTTACGATAGCTATCCATTTACTATTATGACAGGTGTTTCACTCTCCTTATATGTAGCTGAATATTTAAGTCATCCGCCGCCTACTGACGTGTTTCACATTCGAATGGGAAATCCCGACTATTACAATTATGCCCGCCTGCAGTAAGCAAGCGGGCATAGTTTTCAAAAAAACTACAAAGAAAATAGTAGTAGGTATTCGCAGAACTCACGTTTATTTCACCATCACTTTTCTCACCGTTCCGTCAGACATCTTTACAATGTTGATGCCTTTCACCGTTCCGTTTGTCTCACGTCCGTCGATGGTGTAGGTCTTCGTCACCTTCACCTTGTCTGCTTGAGTGCCGCTGATGCCTGTAGCATAAGGCTTAACCAATGCCTCTGCGGCGTTTATCACTTTGCCGTCCTTATCTTCCAAAATAGCCACCACCGACACTTTCTCTGGTATTATCGCTTTCTTCAGAATATCGTTTACGTTGAGAGGGATGGTGTAGCTGCAGCGCTTGGTCTGACCATCTGAGATATTTGTCAGTGGAGGCACTTCCGTATTACTGTTTTTGTATGACGATGCTATTACTACATTGTCATGCACAAAGCCTTCTATTGGCGACATCTCTCCATACTCCCCACCTATCATGAATTTCTTCAACCCTTCATAAAAAGGATAATCGACATAATTTTCCGGATAATCAAAAGCATAAGCGTTTTTTTGTGCCCAAATTGGATCTGAGCCAGTCAGACCGTCAGCTTTCAATACAAAAGAAATGCTTATATCCAATTCGTTGGTCAAAGAGGTGATGTCTGAATGTGCTTCCACTGCGCTTCCGTCCTCATTCCAATATCCAGCTACAATAACGTCTGCAAACGTAGGACGTGAATTGATTTCTTCAAAATAGAGTGGCAGGAATCCTAAATCATGGAAATCTGTTCTGTCAGCTGCAGCGCTTGAGAATCTTTTTTCTGAGACATCACGGTATTTCTCCAAATCCAACCACATAGGGTCATCATTGTTAAACTGGTGAAGCGACAATATTATTGCCTTGTCTCCAAATTGATTTTTCAGAAGTTCCATCCCTGCTGTACCCGCAGGACTGGAATGGCATCCTGTTGCCGTATATTCCTCAACAAGGGAACGACGTGTTCCTTCTTTAGAATATGTAATTGTATTAAGTCGTACCGCCTCATTGTCACTATATTCGTCACCATTGATTTTTGTGATTCTGAAATCTATGTAGGAATTCTGAGACACTATAGATGACGCCATAAATGGAATCTCAACTATTCCTTTTACTCCAATACCTGCAGGCAGAGGCTTATCAAGCTCCATGTGCCCTTTTTCTTCCGATGTTCCATTGTCAACAATGTAGTCGAAATTGGTAATCTTGTTTTTGCTATTGTTTGTCAATACCATTTTGGACAGACCTTTTGTGCCCGCCTTTATTATCATACTATTATCTTCCCATTCAGCCAGGACTGCCGCATCAGGCAAGTCTTTTTCCAGAATCAGCTGTATGGCATGGTCTCCACCTTTAGTAACACTCCACACCCAATTACCATTGGCATCTGTTCGACAGAGTCCCCAACCAGACGGTTCTTTTCCGGCTGTGGGAAAGATTGGGGTTGATGATGAGGTAAACGAATAACCACAATACATTGTAGGGATAACTGCACACGGTTGGTCAAATATTGCCTCTATAAACTTGCCTTTCTCACTCTTTACTGTCTTTGAGATGAGGTTCGCCTCATCTGTCCGCCGTCTAATCCAGAATGTAACATCTCCCATATCCTCTGTACAGGCAAGTCTCATCCCTTTTACTTTGAAGTCCTTGATTTCATCTGACGCAACTTCTATATAAGCACTATATGTACCAGGACCTCCTGCGCCTACAAATTCCCGAATATCATCCATCGAATTGCCACGATAAAGTCCCCAAAGCCAACCTTCAGAAGGAGAGCCTTGGTTGTCTGACAATTTTTCCTCTTCTTGATTTGTAAACATTATTTTGGTCGTGCAAATAATATTTTCGCTATCTTTAGAAATCAAAATGGTGTATTCTCCTGGTTTCGGTGCACAATATCCATTTAATACAATTTTCGCATTACCATTCCTTGGTAGGCTTATTGGGCATGAATTAAGGTGCAATAATTTAGAGGATACACTCTCAAGATAAATTTCAATGTGTCCATCGTAATCAATTTCTGCATTATTGTTTAGTGTAACTATAATGTTGTTAAACTCACCAAATTTTCCAGAACAATCTCCTGCGATTTGTGCAGTTGCGGAGATGAATTCCTTCAAATCCACTATTGTCGGCGTTCCATCTGAGAGTTTGACAATCGGCAATTCAAGCAATATGTCTTTCTCATTAACATTCCATTTGTCACCATCTTTACTTTCAATTGAAAACAGTTTATACAGTTTGCCTTCTTCTGCATCAAATGACAACTCCACATCAACAATTTTCTCCTCAAAATTTGTCATTGTTATTATTGTCTCTTCAGAGGCTTTGCTGATAATTTCGTCAGCGCCTCTATAACCAATGGCCACCTTAACCTCGACGGCACTGTCATAGGGATTAGACAACTGCAATTCAACTGTTGCTTTCAGTTTTCCGTCTTCAAACCTAAGATTGCGAATCCTCTCAACAGGGATTCCTTCAAGTTTTAATATGCTGAGATTTGGATTGCCGTTTGGGTCTGTCTTGCCATTCTCAGGACAAATGCCTATCGTCATCCTGGCATCATTGTTATAATCCAGGAGACCGGTAAGAGCAAAGAAACCGTCATTTTTGCCACTCCAACCCCAGTTGATGCTATACAATCCCTCCTCGTAGCCGTCAACAATGAAACTATGGCCAGAACCATAGGATGACAAACCGTCGTATATAACAGGACGTTTATCGGCAAGTTCATTATAAATGATGTCTGACCAATCCTGCAGGTTATAGTTCTCACGTGAAATACTTTTTATATAGTCCTTATCAAGTCCGAAATACTTTACTAATTTTTCCGGTATAACACCAGCACCCGACTCAAGTCCATAGTCCATCTCCATGGCGCAGCCGGCATGGAGCATCAGTTTCGCCACGGCATTCTTCTGCACGTCTGTCTCGTCGCCAGTGTAGGTAAGACACATGTTGTCCCAGTCGTATTTCTCGCCAGCCTTTATCTCAGGCATCGTTATTTGGTTGCTGCCTGTTGTATAAGATGGTATGTCGGCAAGTAGTTTTTCTGGGCAACGGTGGTAGTAGAGAATCTGTGAGATTGCCGTTGCCACGCAGCCCGTTATCGTCTGTTGCCCATTGTCCATATATGGACAGTAGATGTTATAGGGATATGGCTGGTCCCACTTTGTCTTTATCATAGGCTCAATATTGGAGCGTCCTGACATTGCTGCCTGCACGTTTCTGATTTCCTCTATTTGCTCGTCGGTAGCCGTGGCACTGAAAGTCTTATACGCTTCCAGCATCTTCTTCAGTGCGGGAGGCATCTTGTTGAAGTCGAAGTCCCCATTCGTGGTGTAGCCTACTATCTCAGGAAAACGGTCGTCGCCCGAAACGATGGTAAAGCCCTCGGTGGGCTTTGTAGCGAACACATAGTAGCAAGGCTCAGCCTTAGTGTTGTTCTGAGTATATACCAGTTTCAGGTCTGCCTTGCCAATGCCCTTAGCCCTGTCGCCACCTTTCTTCGTCATTTGCCTCAGTGCAAGCTGCCTTGCCTGTTCCACGCTGCGTGTTGCAGCCGTCAGCATTTCCGATGGAAGTAACAGCAATGCCATAAGCATCACTGTTACGATGTTTCTTGTCTTAATCTTTACCATAAAAAATGTTGCCATTACGGATAGGATAGTAAGTAGAATTAATTCCCTCATAGGTAGTAATGTTGCGCCACGAGCCTCCATGATGGCTTAATAATTAGTAAGTAGATTTCTAAAAACGAAAAGGCGTGGAGACTCTATTCTATTGCTACGTGTCCGACGTTGTAGCGAAATTCCCAAGATTTCAGAAGGTCGAAGCGTATGATAAACGCCATTTCAATAAATAGAGACAAAAGCGGAGCCAAACTCCATTGGCTCAAAAGTCCAAACGAGTTGAACAACTTGCTAATGTTGCGGCAAAAGTAAGCAATTTATCTGAAACCACCAAATAATATCGCTCATTTTTTGTGTTATGATAAAAAGTATTATCTACTGATTGTCCTTTTTACTGTAACACTGTAACGTGTAACGTATCGGCGAATGGAAGGCAGCGTTACACGTTACAGTGTTACAGTTGATTTTCCATGGTGAAATTCTTTACAAACGTCCCGAACTCGTCTCGAAGGCATCACGAAACCATACCGAAGGATGAAGAAGTACAAAAAACCGACAAACCCTTCAAGCCTTTCAAACTATTCAAACTCCTCAAATCTCTCAACCTCCTCAAACAACATATCGTTGCAAGAACTTAGAGAAAAGGAACGATTACAATATTTCCAACGCTATTGCGGCACACGCCTCCGCATCAGCCAAGACATGATGATGGTTCTTCAAGTCATATCCGCAGCAGGCGGCGATGATGTCGAGGTTGTGATATGTTATGAATGATTATTCAGTGAATTGGGAAAATAATTCCATAGTTTTTTCCTTATGTCAGGGAAATATGCTAAATTTGCACCCAAAAAGGAATGGAATCGCTAAAAGACAAGACGGCAAAGGGACTGTTCTGGGGAGCAATGAACAGTGGGACGATGCAGATGCTGAACCTTGTGTTCGGCATTTTCCTTGCGCGTATGCTCTCACCACACGACTATGGAATAGTGGGCGTGCTGTCGATATTCTCGCTCATAGCAGGCAACTTGCAGAGCAGCGGTTTCACTCAGGGACTGACAAACATCAAGCAGCCAACTGCAAACGACTATAACGCCGTCTTTTGGTTCAACATTACCGTTGGGGCGGCTTGCTATGCCATTCTTTTCTTTGCCGCACCTGTGATAGCTTGGTTTTTCCATAGCCCAGAGTTGGTGGAGCTTTCAAGGTTTGTTTTCCTCGGTTTCCTTATCTCTGCCTTCGGCATCACGCGCAACGCCATAATGTTCAAGAACATAATGGCACGCGAGAGGGCTATGACAGGGTTCGTCTCGCTTCTCCTGTCGGGCACTTGTGGCATAATACTGGCGTGGAATGGCTTGGCATACTGGAGTTTGGCTTGGCAGTCGGTGCTTTTTGTGCTGATGCAGAATGTGTGCCGCTATTATTACACGCGCCGCATGTGGCGACCTTCGCTGAAGGTGGATTTCTCACCCATTGTCAGGATGTTCCCATTCAGCGTGAAAATTCTCATAACGACTATCATCAACACCATTAACAACAACGTGTTGACATTCATCTTCGGCAATCTGTTCCCTATGAGGACCGTGGGCAATTTCAGTCAGGCGATGAAGTGGGACACGATGGCATACACCACAATTTCTGGCACCATAGAGCAAGTGGCTCAACCTGTGCTTGCACAGATAAACGACGACCGTGACCGTGAGCTACGGGTGTTCCGCAAGATGTTGCGTTTCACGGCGTTTCTCTCTTTCCCCGCACTCTTTGGCATGGCTCTCGTGGCACGGGAGTTTATTCTCGTGACCATATCAGACAAATGGATTGACAGTGTGCCCCTGCTTCAGACGCTTTGCATTGGAGGCTCGTTCCTCTCGTTCTACACGCTATATCAGCATCTCGTCATAGCCTCTGGGCGTTCGGGCATATATATGTGGTGCAACATTGGTCAGATAGTGATACAGATTGCGCTGATATTGCTGTTCCATAGTTTCGGGATTCAGACGATGGTGGCTGTCTATACTGCCTTCACGGTGCTTTGGCTGATAGTGTGGCAGGTGAACGCAAGGAGGCTCATTGGTGTGACTTTTGCCAACGTGCTTGCCGACACGATTCCTTTCATGCTTGCCGCAGCCGGAGTGATGGTGGCAACCTATTTCCTTACGTCGTTTATCGCTGATCCCTTTGTTCTTCTTCCTTTGAGAGTCGTTGTCGCTGCGGTTTTGTATTTTGCCGTGATGAAGGTGGCTAAGGTAAGGATTCTCGATGAGTGTATGGCTTTTGTAAAGAAGAAAAAACAATAGCCCTTTCTACTGTTTACGGTTAGTGTTCTTCAGAAGGGCATTTTCTTTTTTCAGCTGGTCGAGTTCCGCCTGCAGCCTTGTTATCTCATCCTTCTGATTGGTTCTATATCCAAGTCGGGCAGCCGTCATTCTTTCCTTAATACCTCCTTCAGTAACAAACTCTTCCTCAAGTTTGTTTTGGTATGTTGTCATCATTTTGTCAATCATGTGGCAAAGGGTCAGTCCTAAATTAGCCATCTCCTCGTCATTTAATTTATTAACGACGCTTTCATATTCCTCCCATTTGTTGTGTTGCCTGCAAAAGGTGAGCATTCCATCATATCTCGGATGGCTTGTAGTCCATTTCGGAAGTTGATGTGCAGTGAGGTAATCCTCAAAATCCTCCCTTGCTTCCTTTATACTGGAGCGGGCTACATTGAGCAACTTCACCTCAAGTTCCATTGATGTGACCCCATCGGCAGACCCCTCAACAATGTTTTGTTTCCCTGACCTTGCCGCTTGTATCAGTTGGTCGCGCGTCCTGTCACCAGTAACAAAGTATCTATGGGCGAAAATATATGAGAGTTGGTATAGGGTTACTGCCTTCTGGTAGAAATAGAGGTTTTCCCATTTTACCTGTTTGCGAAGGAAGCAAAATTTCTTTTCTTCTTTCTTTTCCATTGCTATTTTTTTAGGGTTATACTTTTTTTGATATTATCTTTTTTCTAGTTTTCTAGACCTTCTAGTTTTTTCTAGATTGTCTAGTCCTTCTAGATTTTCTAGAATTTCTAGATTATTTTTTCCATTGGAAGCATGCCGTATATTTCTTCGTAAGCCTCTTGCATCCTCTTGACTTCGAAATGCTCGCGGGCGTATGCTTGGGCTTTGGCGCCAAGCTCCTTGCGTGAGCAGGTTGGGATGACATTGCGGAAAAGATGGAGATATTGCTCCACGCTATTCCCACTTACTTTCAAAAGCCAGTCTGCAGGCAAGGTCTCCTCAAGCCCGAGACATGAATTGATGATGTTGGGAAGGCGTGACATGGAAGCCTCGATGGCAACGATGCTCAGCCCCTCAAACTCTGAGGGCATGAACATAAAGTCGAATGAGCCAAGATAGTCCGACAAACCAAAGAGAGGAGGATTGATGCTTACATTAGCTTGATTGCCAATGCTCTGCCTAAGAGTGTCTGACAAACTGCCATCACCAAAGACGTGGAAATGGTAGCGGTCGTCGTCAGCCAAGTTGCTGACTACATCTATAAGTGTACCTATTCCCTTCTGAGGCTCAAAGCGTCCGGCAAAGACAATGTTTATCTTGTTTGGGCGAAGTTGTGGATAAATGCGCTGTTGGGGCTCGCCCACCCCATTATATATAATAGGTGGCTCTACGCCAAATCTTGAACTATAGGATGCCCTAACCGATTCGGAAATAGCAATGTTGGCATCCCTGCTGATGAAAAAGCGCTCGCAGATGCCGCCCAACCAATCCTGACCTGTCCAGAGGCAGTTGTTGTGTATGGTACGTACTATACGACAACGCCTTGCTATCCAATGAAACGCCTTCATGGAAGACACTGTGCAGAGGTCGGGAAGTTCTGTGTGGGAATGTATCACATCGGGGTGCCACCTGAGCCAAATCCAAAGGAAACGGAGTGGGAAGAGTAGAGCAGTAAGTCGCTCGATGGCAAAATGCCATCTGACGTCAGGAGCCAACGACCTATGGCATATCACTCCTGCCTCTTTCAACTCTTTTATAAAGCGTGAAGAGAACCTGGAGTTGCCGCGCATCATCTCCACCACATGATACTCTATGCCCTCAGTACTTGATTTGGCAATACTCGCCGCAACTCGCTCAGCTCCGCCAAGGTCGAAATGCGATATGAAATGAAATACCCTCATGCCCCCCTATTTTAATTCTTAATCCTTAACTCTTAATTTTTAATTCTTAACTCTTAATTTCCCCTTCCCTTCAGCACTTCCGCCACCTCAGCGGCACAAATCTCATCGTTGAACCTTGTCTGAGCCAAAGTCTTTGCCTTGCGCCCCATCTCTGCGGCTTCCTGCGGATGCTCGGCAATGTAACGCACAGCCTTTATCCAGCCTTCGGTGTCGTAGTAGTCAACAAAAATTCCACAACCTTCCTTCTCTATGTCGATTGGAATCTGTGGATTGCGGCTGCAAATCATTGGCATTCCCAAGGCAAGCGCCTCTACGATGGTGGTAAGCCCCACGGTGTATTTCGTCTCAAGGCAGCAGATGCACACACACAACGAGCGATAGACAAGCACGCAAAGCTCGTCCTGCTTATAGCCCGACGTGAAATGCACCTTTACATTCCCTTTCACCTCCATACTGTTGAACATCGCCTCATAGTCAATGCCACAGTTGCGTTTGTTGAGGTATATGTCCAATGGCTGATTGGCGGCGTTGAAGGCTGCCACGAGCGTCTTCATGTCACGTCGCTCACGTCCTGTGGAGATGAATCCCTCGTGAGTTGTGTCACCACATTGGGCTATCACCTTGTCGTAGAAGACGTTGTCGGGTCCCCAATGTCCAACGTGCATGTGTCCCGGTTTCGCTTTCCTCGATTTCAAGGAGTCATCGACGAGTTTCTGCGAGAAGAAGAACATCTCGTCGATGCCACGATAAAACAACCTCCCCAACCACTCGCGCCACCGTTTCCTCGGCGTTATGATAGGCTGATGGTGCCAAATGACTATGGGTTTCCTATATAGATGCAGTGCGCGGAGCAGGATGACAATCTCCAGTCCCCTGTAGTGCGTGGCATAGACCACGTCGAACCCCTTGGCGCAGAAAAGCACCTGAAAGGCAACGTAGAGCATCATTGGCAAACGCCGTTCGCCAAACTCCCTAAACTTGTGTTGCACGATGTCTATTCCATGCTCCTTGAGATGCGTTGCCCCATACAATAGATGTCCTGGGAAAGAGCCCTTGCTCCATCCCTCATACATATACTGTATGTTCTCCGTGTGGTAGAAATAAGCCGTTATCCGGCGTTCCTCATTGTTTCTTTTCGCCTGTTCCATTTGTTTGCCATGAAGATTATTTTGCAAAAGTAATAAAAAAAAACGGCATTAATTTGACTATCACGATTTTTTTCACTATTTTCGCAGCATGAAAGAGAAAACGGACATAAAAGTGACGGTGGTGATACCTGTCTATAACAAACGTGACTATGTTGAG
>CAMAGM010000090.1 GCA_945833995.1 uncultured Prevotella sp. | reverse complement strand
ATTTACTAATGCCATATACTAAATTCTTTTTTATATTGATTGTTGAAGTTTTGCCTAAACTCATGGGAGTTTAACCTCTCCCTCGAAGGCGAACGCCGCAGGACCTGTCATATATACATGGTTGTCTGCCTCGCTCCATTCGATGTGGAGTGTTCCTCCGTCCATCACTATGTCGCTCGTCCTTGCGGCGCGACCTGTCTTTGCCGCTGCCACTGCCGTTGCACAGGCACCAGTGCCGCAAGCCATCGTTATTCCGCTGCCGCGCTCCCACACCCGTGTGCGGATCTTCCCATCGTCGAGAACTTCTGCAAACTCAATGTTGCAGCGTTCGGGGAACAGAGGGTCGTACTCAAGTGCCTTGCCGTATTTCTCCACGTCAATCTCCGCGATGTTGTCAACGAAGATTACGAAATGTGGATTCCCCATCGATACGAACGTTCCGCGGAACTCACGGTCAACCACGTCCACCAGTCCGTCGGTCATCGACCCGTCCTCGCTTGCCATCTGCTTCCTGTTTGCCAGCACAGGCTCAAGCATATCGACCGTAACGCTCTCCACCTTCTTTCCCTCCTTGTCGAGGTGCAGGTTCAGTATCTTTATTCCCGACAGCGTCAGGAGCCTTATCTCGGTCTTGTCGGTGATGCCTTTCTCAAAAAGGTATTTGCCAATGCAGCGCGACGCGTTGCCGCACATCATTGCCTCAGAGCCGTCGGCATTGAATATCCTCATCGAGTAGTCTGCCTCGGGCAACTTCGACTCACCTATCAGCACCAGACCGTCGCTGCCTATGCCCGTGTGTGGGGCACTCCATGCGATGGCTGCTTTCGAGGGGTCGGCTATATTATATAATAATGTATTGACATATATGTAGTCGTTGCCTGCCCCATGCATCTTGGTGAACTTGACGGTTGTTGTCATTTTGCTACTTATTTTATATTATTGTTATACTTTTGTTCTAATTCCGCTGCAAAGTTACAACAAAATGACAGAAGATGCAAGTGTTTTGCCAACCGTTTTATCAAGAAAATAATAGATAATAACAAATTGAAATGAAAATGCATATTTATCCTTTCAAATTGTAAGACGGAAATCGTTTGTCATGACAAAAATCGTAGAAACCAAGATTTTATTTGTCGTTTTGCTTTAATTTTCTTGTGAATACTGACAAAAAGTAGTAATTTTGCACCCGAAAGATAACAAAATGTCAATAAATGTATTAAAAAGAAGGAGTAACAACATGAAAAAGATTGAAGCAATCATCCGCAAGACGAAATTCGAGGATGTGAAGGAAGCACTGCTTGCCGCCGACATCGAGTGGTTCTCATACTACGATGTAAGAGGCGAGGGCAAGATGCGCCAGGCAAGAATCTACCGTGGCGTGATGTATGACACAAGCTGTATCGAGCGTGTGTTGGTAAATGTAGTAGTTCGCGACAAGAATGTGGAGAAGACCGTGGCAGCCATACAGCAGGCAGCACGAACCGGCGAGGTGGGCGACGGACGCATCTTCATCATCCCTATCGAGGATGCTATACGCATCAGGACCGCCGAGAGAGGCGACATAGCACTCTATAATGCCGAGCAGGAGAAATAAGCAATACGATGTATTAGGATAATAACAACACAAAGTCAACAAAATAAACACAATAAAAAAGGATACGATTATGACGAACATATTTTTAGCAACAGACCCAGTGGCAGACTTGTCACTTTCTGTAGATACCGTATGGATGCTGCTCGCAGCTATGCTGGTGTTCTTCATGCAGCCGGGATTCGCACTTTGCGAGGCTGGTTTCACACGCAGCAAGAACACGGCAAACATATTGTTCAAGAACTTCGTCGATTTCATGTTTGGCTCGATTCTGTTCTGGCTTTTAGGTTTTGGATTCATGTTTGGCAGTGGCGGCGAGGGTTTCATCGGAATGCCTCATTTCGGCGACATCTCGTTCTACGAGAGCGACCTGCCCGTTGAGGGGTTCCTCGTTTTCCAGACTGTCTTCTGCGCCACTGCGGCTACGATAGTCTCTGGAGCAATGGCTGAGCGAACCAAGTTCTCCATGTACTGCATCTATTCGCTCTTCATCTCACTGCTCATCTATCCCATTTCCGGTCACTGGACTTGGGGCGGCGGTTGGCTGATGAACGGCGACGAAACATCATTTATGATGACAACCTTTGGTGCCACGTTCCACGACTTCGCCGGTTCTGCCATCGTACATAGCGTTGGTGGCGTCTTGGCTTTCGTTGGTGCGATAGCCCTTGGTCCTCGTCTTGGAAAGTATGGCAAGGATGGCAAGAGCCGCGCCATTCCTGGACATAACCTCCTGACCGCCTCGCTCGGCGTATTCATCCTTTGGTTCGGTTGGTTTGGCTTCAACCCAGGTTCGCAGCTTGCAGCCTCCGGCGAGGTTAACCGAGTAGCCATCTCGCATGTGTTCCTCACCACCAACCTTGCTGCAGCAGCCGGTGGCATCGGCACGATGTTCACCTCTTGGATTAAATATGGCAAGCCTTCGTTCTCGCTTACACTTAACGGTGTCCTTGCAGGTCTTGTGGCAATCACCGCAGGTTGCGACCTCGTCTCGCCTCTCGGAGCAGCCATCATCGGACTTATCGCAGGTATAATATTGGTATTCTCAATCGAGTTCATCGACAGTAAACTGCATGTTGACGACCCTGTAGGTGCAAGCTCAGTGCATGGCGTATGTGGTATCTTCGGAACATTGGCAACAGGTCTGTTCGCCCTCGATGGCGGTGCCTTCTACGGCGGCGGTTGGGGCTTCTTCGGAGCACAGTGTCTCGGTGTTCTCGCCATCGACTTGTGGGCAGCTGCGGCAGGCATCGTCCTGTTCTTCGGCATCAAGAAGCTCGCTGGACTGAGAGTTGACAAGAGAATTGAGGAAGAGGGTCTCGACATCTACGAGCATGGCGAGAGCTGCTTCAACTAAATAGAGGAGAGAGGAGAGAGTAGGGAGGAGTGAGATTGGCAAGAGCCTGATTTTTAAGTGGAAACTGCACGGTGCAGTAATCTCACTCCTCACTCCACACTCCCCTCTCCTCAAAAACGCAAACGACAAATAACAAAAAAAGAATAAAATAATATGTGTGGAATTGTAGCAATTTTCAACATCCAGGAGCAGACTCCTGAACTGAGACAAAAGGCATTACGTATGAGTCAGAAAATCCGTCACCGCGGACCAGACTGGAGCGGCATCTACGACGGCGGCTCGGCAATCCTCTGCCACGAACGCCTTTCCATCGTCGATCCTGAATCAGGCAAGCAGCCCCTGTTCAGCCCCGACAAGAAGCAGATTCTGGCTGTCAATGGCGAGATCTACAACCATCAGGACCTGCGCAAGCAGTATTCCGACCGTTACCAGTTCCAGACTGGCAGCGACTGTGAGGTCATTCTCGCCCTATACCGTGAGAAAGGTATAGACTTTTTGGAAGATTTGAGCGGTATCTTCGCCTTTGCGCTCTACGATGCAGAGAAGGACGAGTTCCTCATCGCACGCGACCCTATTGGCGTCATACCTCTATATATCGGACACGACAACGACGGAAAAATCTATGTCGCAAGCGAAATGAAAGCCCTCGAAGGTAATTGCGACGAGTATGAGGTGTTCCTCCCCGGACACTACTACTCAAGTCGCGAAGGAAAGATGAAGCGCTACTATACCCGCGACTGGATGCAGTATGATGCGGTGAAGGACAATGGCGCAAGTGTTCAGGATATCCACGATGCACTGCAGGACGCAGTAAAGCGTCAGCTGATGAGCGATGTGCCTTACGGCGTGCTACTTTCAGGTGGCCTCGACTCATCAGTCATCAGTGCCGTTGCAGAGAAGTTCTCAGAGCATCGCATCGAGGACGACAGTGCATCACGGGCTTGGTGGCCGCGCCTCCATTCCTTCGCCGTGGGACTGAAGGGAGCGCCCGACTTGGCGAAGGCAAAGATGGTAGCCGATCACATCGGTACCGTACACCATGAAATCAACTACACAATTCAGGAAGGTCTCGACGCTATACGCGACGTCATTTATTTCATCGAGACCTACGACGTGACCACCGTCCGCGCCTCTACCCCGATGTATCTCTTGGCTCGTGTCATCAAGTCGATGGGCATCAAGATGGTACTCTCGGGCGAGGGTGCCGACGAGGTCTTCGGCGGCTATCTCTATTTCCACAAGGCTCCCGACGCCAAGGCGTTCCACGAGGAGACCGTGCGAAAACTGTCGAAACTCTATCTCTACGACTGTCTGCGTGCCAACAAGAGCCTCTCGGCTTGGGGTGTGGAAGGCCGCGTGCCTTTCCTCGACAAGGAGTTCCTCGACGTTGCTATGCGCACCAACCCCGAGGCGAAGATGTGTCCCGGCAAGACCATTGAGAAGAAAATTGTACGCGAGGCTTTTGCCGACATGCTGCCTGAGGCTGTGGCTTGGCGACAGAAGGAGCAGTTCAGCGATGGTGTCGGCTACTCGTGGATTGACACCCTGAAACAGATAACCGCCGACCAGGTGAGCGACGAGCAGATGGCACATGCCGCCGAGCGTTTCCCCATCAATCCTCCACGCAACAAGGAGGAATACTACTACCGCTCCATCTTTGCCGAGCATTTCCCAAGCGACTCTGCCGCACGCACCGTGCCAAGCGTTCCGAGCGTAGCATGCTCCACAGCAGAAGCCCTCGCCTGGGATGCCTCGTTCAAGAACCTCAACGACCCGAGCGGTCGTGCCGTAGCTGGTGTCCACGACGAAGCCTATGTAAAATAGCTTCGCCCCCTACACCCCCTACAATACCTACACCCCTTACAATACCTACAACCCCCTACAAAAAATATGAAAAAACGCTGGATAATCCTCATGACCGCAATGGTCATCATAGCCATTGCAGGTCTCTTCGCACCGGAACCATCGTTCGAGTGCGACTTTTCAAAGATAGATGCCGCTGACGTGGCATGGTTGATAACGGCTACCATCTTCGTGCTGATGATGACGCCTGGACTCTCCTTCTTCTACGGAGGAATGGTAGGGGCAAAGAACGTCATCTCCACCATGTTGCAGAGCTTCATTGCCATGGGAATAATTTCAGTGCTGTGGGTAGTCTTCGGATTCTCGCTCTGCTTTGGCGACGACATTGGCGGAGTCATCGGTAACCCTACCACCTTCCTCATGTTCAACAACGTGGGTGGCGACGTCTACACCACTCCTACGGGAAAGATTCTCGGCGGTGCCACAATTCCATTGGCTCTCTACGCCTTGTTCCAGATGAAGTTCGCCATCATCACTCCGTCGCTCATCACTGGCTCTTTCGCCGAGCGTGTGCGCTTCTCGGGCTACATGTTCTTCATGATGTTCTTCTTCGTGTTCATCTATTGCCCACTCGCCCACATGACTTGGCATCCCGACGGACTGTTCCTAAAGTGGGGCGTCGTGGATTTCGCCGGTGGTATCGTCGTTCACGCCTCGTCGGGTGTGGCAGCCCTTGCGGGAGCCATCTTCCTTGGTCGCCGCAAGACATCCACCCGCAACAGCGAGCCTGCCAACATTCCGTTCGTACTCCTGGGTGCTGCAATGCTTTGGTTAGGTTGGTTCGGATTCAATGCCGGTAGCTCGCTCCATGCCGATGGCATTGCCGTAAAGGCGTTCCTCAACACCAACACGGCTTCGGCAACGGCAATGATGGCATGGATATTCTTCGACTGTCTGCGTGGCCGCAAGCCTTCTGCCATGGGAGCAGCAGTAGGTTGCGTTGTCGGTCTCGTTGCCATCACACCTTCGGCTGGTTACGTCACCGTAGGTCAGAGCATCTTCATCTCGTTTGTCATAACACTCATCTGCAACACCGCCGTTTATTGGCGGAGCCACTCACGCATCGACGATGCCCTCGACGTGTTCCCGACCCACGGCACTGGAGGTATTTTCGGTACTGTCCTCACAGGCATCTTCATTCAGGAAGGTCTTGTGGCAGGCACACCCGAAGGTTTCACCATTTTCCTCTACCATCTTTTTGCCGTAGCCATAGTCATCGTCTATACATTCATAGTAAGCTACCTCGGCTACTGGCTCATCGACAAGGTCATCCCGATGCGAGTGTCGGAATACAGCGAGCGCGTTGGCCTCGACTACAGCCAGCACGACGAGCACTACGGCCTTGCCCACGTCGGAGAACGTGAGATTGCCGAGTACGAGGAGTACATTGAGAAAAAGTACAGTAAATAAATGAGGAGAGAGGATAGAGGAGTGAGGAGAGAGGAGTGAGGAGTGAGGAGAGGGGAGTGAGGAGAGAGATTAGTTCCTCAGCTCCCGTGCTCCCGAGTTTCAGCTCCCGTGCCATGTGCGTCAGCACATGGTCTCTCCTCTCTCCCTTCTCCTCACTCCCCTCTAAACACCTTCCCTGCAAACTCTCCCATCGCCTTATATCCTTCTGGATTCGGGTGCAGCCAGTCGCCGCAATGGTATTCGTCCTTCATCTTCGATGGGTCGGCAGGATTGCGGATTATGCTGTCGAAGTCTATCACGCCGTCAAACTCCCCGCTCTCGCGAATCCATTTGTTTATCGTCTGACGCGCCGCCTCGCGGAAGAAGCCGCCGTCGTCGTAGAAGCTGCCGAGGAACGGAGTGATTGTTGCACCGTAAATCTTCATGCCACGCTCATGCGCTTTGCGTATGAACTCCTTGTAGCACTCTATTATTTTTGCCGCCCTTGCCTCAGCATCACCGTTGATGCCGCCAAGGTCGTTAACTCCCTCAAACACTACCACCGTCTTTACTCCCGCCTGCTCAAGGCAGTCGCGGTCGTAGCGTTTAACTGCAGGGGCGCTTAGTCCGCCGTAGAATACGCTGTTGCCTCCAATGCCGAGGTTCAGCACTGCCAGGTTGCGTGTAGCCTCGTTCTGCTGCAGCGTCTCTGCCAGTCGGTCGGTCCATCGGTTCTGTAGGTTCGTCGTCGTTCCTCGTCCGTCGGTTATCGAGTTGCCTATGCAGGCTATTGCGCTGCGTCCCTCTGCCTCCACGTCAATGGTTGCTATGTTGTACCAGTGGTCCTCGCGCTCCATATCCTTGAATATTGTCTTTGGCTTCGCCTCACCTTTTATTATATATGAGGTGGTGCGCGAGCCTCGGTGGCTCGTTGCGTTCACAGGCGTGCTTCCGTAGCTTATCGTAATGGCAAGCCGCTGAAGCGGCTTCAAGTCGTAGTTCAGCGGGTCGCTCACCGCAGTCTCGCCACCGGCAATGGTAATGGTCTTCTTGCCGCCAAACTTCAGGTAACGTGCCGTCTTTGGCTCTATGGCGATGCCAATATCCTCTGTCTTAGTGTCGGCGTTCTCCACTATGTCGGCAACGAAAACCGACTTTATCTCCACCGCCTCCTTGCTGTACTCGTTCGAAAGGTGCAGGCGCATCGTCTTTCCGCCTATCGACACATGCACAATCTGGCGTATCGCCTTCTCTGTCAGAGTGCCGCTCTTGGGCATGTCGCCCTTGCCCGTAAACTCGGTGGCTGTTGCCCATGTCGCAACCCACTCGCCACCATCTTTCTCTCCCTTGGCTTGTGTGGCAAATGCTGCCATCAGCACTGCCGCAACCGTGAAAAATCGTTTTATTGTCATTTCTTCTGTTTTAAGTTTTTGCAAAGTTACACATATTTTCCGTTGCCATAGGCTTGTAAATGTATCGAAAATAATAATATTTGTTTCATTATACCATTTTTCGGCTCTTTTTCTTAGGTCAAACGAAATTTTAAGGCTAATTTTGCAACACAAAACTTTTTCTTTTACTCAAAATGACGACCAAATTAGAAAGAACAATCCTCGCCTTCGTGGCGTTTCTCGCGACACTCTCCGTGTCGGCTGCTGACCGTTTCGTCAGCTTCACAAACGGCGACTACCAGCTAAATGCCAACAAGCACATCGGCATCCACGTTGATGCCAACGACTGCAAGGGCGTGCTTCGTGCCGCCAACACCTTGGTAAAGGATATTGAGATGGCCACCACCGACACCAAGGCTGAGATTACTACCAACCCAAAGGCTAAGGTCGTCATTGGCACACTCGGCTCGTCTGCCGCCATCGATGCGCTGGCAAAGGCAAAGGTCATCGACGCAAGGCTGCTGAAAGGCAAGTGTGAGAAATACATCATCACAACCACCGACGACGGCTCTCTCGTCATTGCCGGCAGCGACCGCCGAGGAACCATCTATGGCATCTACGAGCTTTCGCGCCAACTTGGCGTCTCGCCCTGGAACTGGTGGGCAGACGTGCCCACCGAACGCCACCGTGCCATTTATGTCAACAAGGGGACATACACCGACGGCGAACCCGCCGTGCGCTACCGTGGTATCTTCCTCAACGACGAGGCACCTTGCCTCACCTCATGGGTGAAGAACACCTACGGCACCGAGTTTGGCGACCACCGCTTCTACGAGCGCGTCTTCGAACTGATTCTCCGTCTGCGCGGAAACATGCTCTGGCCAGCCATGTGGGGTTGGGCTTTCTATGCCGACGACCCTCTCAATGGCAAGACTGCCGACGAAATGGGGGTTATCATTGGCACCTCACACCACGAGCCTATGGCACGCAACCATCAGGAATACGCTCGCCACCGCGACCAGTGGGGCGCATGGAACTACAACACCAACAAGGAAAACATACAACGTTTCTTCCGTGAGGGAATGGAACGTGCTAAAGATACGGAAGACCTTATTACAATAGGAATGCGTGGCGATGGCGATGAGGCTATGAGCGAGGAGGCTGATACCCGACTGCTCGAACAGGTCGTTGCCGACCAACGAAAAATCATTGCCAAGGTGACGGGAAAGAAAGCCAGCGAAACACCGCAGGTTTGGGCTTTATATAAAGAGGTGCTCGACTACTACGACAAGGGAATGCGCGTTCCCGACGACGTCATCATGCTGCTCTGCGACGACAACTGGGGCAACGTGCGACGCGTGCCAACCGAGAAGGAGCTGAAGCACAAAGGCGGCTGGGGACTCTACTACCATGTCGACTATGTAGGTGCTCCCCGCAACAGCAAGTTCCTCAATGCCACTCCTACACAGAACATGTGGGAGCAACTCACCCTTGCCTACGACTACGGCATCGACCGCCTTTGGATTCTCAACGTAGGCGACCTGAAGCCAATGGAATACCCAATACAGATGTTCCTCGACATGGCTTGGAATCCCCGCGAATACACTGCCGCCAACATCACCGACCACACTCTTCGTTTTTGCCGCCAGCAGTTTGGCTGCAAAGAGGCGAAAGAGGCGGCACGCATACTCAACCTCTGCTGCAAATACAACGGCCGCTGCACTGCCGAAATGCTTGACGCAAGCACATACGACATCGACAACGGCGACTGGCAGACCGTAGTCAGTCAGTACAAGCAGCTTGAGCTTGATGCACTGCGCCAATACGCCTCGCTGCCCGACAACATGCGCGATGCCTATCGCCAAATCATACTCTTCCCTGTCCAGGCAATGTCTAACCTCCATCAGATGTACTATGCCCAGGCAATGAACCTGCGTGCCCACGAAAAGGGATGCCCGTCACAGAACCATTGGGCTGACCTCTGCGAGGAGGCATTCAAGCGCGACTCTGTGCTCTGCGCCGAATACAACCTTACCATGTCTAATGGCAAATGGAACGGCATGATGACCCAAAAGCACATCGGCTACACCTCATGGCACGATGGTTTCCCAAAGGACACTTGTCCCAAACTCCACCGCACCGAAACGAGCTGCCCCTCAGCCCCATCTCCATGTGGTCCATCAGCCCCCGTGCCATGTGCGTCAGCACATGGTCTCCCCCCCACAATCTCCCTCCAAGCCCCCGACTACACCTCTTGCGTCGATTCAAAGGAGGCGAAATGGACGCTAATCCCATTCATGGGCAAGGGCAAGGGAGCCATGACCCTCATGCCATACAAGGCATCGGTAGAGGGAGCCTCCATAAGCTATAAGTTCAAGGGAAAGGCAGGAAAGGCAAGGCTGCACATAGTCACGAAATCAACACTCGACTTCCTCAACAAGGGCGGACTTACCTACAGCGTTGCCGTCGATGGCGGCACTCCCGTCACCGTCAACTTCAATGCCGAACTCAACGAGAAGCCGGAGAACATCTATACCGTCTATTATCCCACCATTGCCACCAGGGTCATAGACAAAGAGGTGGAAGTGGAGATTGCCGCAACCGCCGACGAACTCCACACCGTGACGCTCATTCCCCACGATCCAGCCATAGTCTTTGAGAAACTCATCATTGACTATCGCCCCAACGGCGGCAGGGTCTCCCACTTGTAATTTACTACCTACATTATCATACTAAATTCTAAATGAAGCCGTCGCAGCCGTTTGCGACGGCTTTTTTCAACCTTCAACCTTCAACCTTCAACCTTCAACCTTCAATTTTCAATCTTCAACCTTCAGAGCCTTGCTTATGGCAGGAATAAAGTCGTTCTTCCTCGACAGCTGTCCATCAAGCCTTATGTAGTCTGTGCCCGACTTGCCGAAAGCCGCCTCGGCGGCTTCCCTCGCACCGTCGCCATTATATATTATGTCCGTGTAATTCTCTCTCTTGTTTACTATCATGGCAAACACCATTTCCCTCTCCCTCTTCGCCAAGGCAGAGGGCATGAATGCCACCATCCTGTTTCGTAGGCTCACCTGTGCCGCCTCGTCGAGCGAGTTCACCACGGCAACTCCTATCTCCTTGCCCACCGACTCCTTACCGTAGTCCTTATAGTCGGTGAAGAAAATCTCCTCGTCGGTCATTCCCGAGTATGATGCCAGCGAGTCAGCCATCTCCTTGTAGTAGCTCTCCGCATCGGTTATGCCCGTCAGCGGCAGCAACTCGGCATACATTATGCTATCCACGGCACTTGTCGTTGTCGAGGTCATGTTATTCGTGTCGCTGAGCAGGGCAGACAGCATCAGTCCCGCCATGTCCTTGCCTATCGTCACCCCATATTCCTTGAAGCTCGTATATACCACGCTGCAAGTCGAGCCAATGGGCATTATGCGGCAGTAGAACGGAGCCGCTGTCACGGCGCTGCCCAAGGCGTGGTGGTCTATTATCTGCAGAATCCTCGCCCCGCCCATTCCGTCAATGGCGTGCTGCAGTTCGCTATGGTCAGTCATTATCATTCGCTCGCCCTCAGCGTTGTCCAACACCTTTGGCACTTCAATGCCAAATCTCTCCAAAACCATCTTCGTCTCGTTGTTCAGCTTTCCGGCAACCCTCGCCTCACACTGATAGCCCAAAGCCTTCATCAGGTAGGCGTAAGTTATGGCAGAGCACACCGCGTCGGTGTCGGGGCTCTTGTGTCCAATGACGTATGTCGTAGTTCCCTCGCCCCAGTCCAGCGCATCAAACACACACTTGAAGTTTCCCGCTTCCACGCTCTCGTTGTCGCTGCACGACGACAGCGCGAGAATCACCGTTGCGGCAAACCCCAACATATACAGTACCTTCTTCATAAGTAATCCTTATTTATTCAACTCTATTGCAAAGATAGCATGAATATTGACAAAGAACAAAATTAGAGAAGCAAAGAAATGCAAATATAAACCTTTTTTAACCATTATCTGCCCCCTCGTTCCAACCTCACGTCCATTCTTCCAATTCCCAGAGATAACACAATGACATACAACAGCTTTCTGAAGGAAAGAACACTCTCGCCAAAGATTAATTCCAAAAACTATTATGAAGAGAACGCAAACAGGCATTATAACCACAGTACTCCAACTAAGCAAACCAGAATTTTGTAGTATCTTATGTGTATAAGTAAAATTTATATAATGAACTTTGTTCTTTAAGCCATCCGTCTCCCCAAGAGGCTGATTTCTGCTTCTCACAGATGTCAGCACCCATGCGCCAATAAAGGCGGAGCAATTCTGTGTTCACTTTGATTGCCGCCTTTATTTGTGCGCTGCGTATATCTTGTTTCATAAATATTCTGAAAGACAAAGAGTTGGATGAATATCCAGTTATCAAGGATTATTTGATAACTGCCTACGATGGCACAAACATATTGTTATTATATAATTGAACTTTGCTTTTCCCTTCGGCCAGCGACCGTTGGTTCCCATCCTTTCATGGACTGAAACCAGAACATCATTCCAATCCACCTTTCGATGTGCTCATAACGACAAGTGGATAGGGCAATATCGACTTGTCGATATGAGCATATTGAAAAGTCGATTATGGGGATATGGATTCAACAGAAATAGGTATTCGTTTTATGTTCCGCAATGGTGAACCTACATTCCGCAGTGG
>CAMAGM010000089.1 GCA_945833995.1 uncultured Prevotella sp. | reverse complement strand
TCAATTATTTTTAATAATTGATATAGCTGTCCTTAAATCCAAGGAAGTAGAGCACACCGTCGAGTCCAATGGTATTGATAGACTGCTTGGCGTTGGCAACCACACGCGGTTTAGCATGGAACGCAATACCCAATCCTGCCTCTGAAATCATTGGCAAGTCGTTGGCTCCATCGCCCACGGCAATGGTCTGCGCCAAGTTCACTTTCTCCACTTGGGCAATGAGTTTCAGCAGTTCTGCCTTGCGGTGACCGTCCACAATCTCACCCACGTAGTTGCCCGTCAGCTTGCCGTTCTCGTCCACCTCCAACTCGTTGGCATACATATAGTCAATTCCATACTTACGCTGGAGATACTCGCCGAAATATGTAAATCCACCACTCAGTATGGCTATCTTGTATCCATAGCGTTTCAGCACATCCATCAATCGGTCAACGCCCTCTGTTATAGGCAGATTCTCGGCAATGTCCTTCATCACGCTTACGTCGAGGCCCTTCAACAGTGCCACACGCTCCTTGAAACTCTCGCGGAAATCAATCTCGCCACGCATTGCCCTCTCGGTTATTTCCTTCACCTTGTCACCAACACCGGCGCGTATTGCCAACTCGTCTATGCACTCCGTCTGAATCAGCGTAGAGTCCATATCGAAACATATCAGTCGGCGCATACGGCGGAACATGTTGTCGCGCTGAAGCGAGAAGTCGAATCCCATGTCGGCAGATAGCTGCATCAGTTGCGACTGCATGTCTGACAGACTCTTCGGAGTGCCTCTAAGCGAGAACTCTATGCAGGCACGCACGTTCTTCTCCGCATGCTTAATGCTCTGTCGTCCCGTCAGGCGTATTATAGAGTCTATGTTCAGCCCCTGCTCCTTAATTGCCTTCGCAGCGGCGGCAATCTGCTTTGCCGAGAGGCTACGTCCTATTATGGTGAGAATGTAGCGGTTCTTTCCCTGCTGTTCCACCCACTCCTCGTACTGGTCGTCACCAATGGGCTTGAAGTCGATGTTTATGTTCAGCTCCGTTGCCTTGAACAACAGCTCCTTCATCACCTGTCCCGACAGTCGCTCGTCTATTCTGAACAGTATGCCCAACGACAGCGTGCTGTGTATGTCAGCCTGACCAATGTCGAGAATCTTCGCGTCGTATTTTGCCAGTATCTCTGTCACCGACGCAGTGACACCCGGACGGTCTTGTCCGGCTATACCAACGAGAATTTGTTCTTCCTTTTCCATTTCTTTTCCTGTTTATCAAGCATTCTTGTTTGCAAAGATAGAAAATAAAATCAGAAAACCGGCTAATATAATCAAATTTAACACACAAAAAAGGAACTTGCCCATTTCATGGGTCATGGGGACAGGTACATTGGTTCTCTATTTCAATGAAATCTTACGTTTATGAAGAAGTTTGTAAACACGCTTAAAGCCCACTGGGAGGGCGTTATCACCAAATTCACTTGTCCAGGAGTAAACAATGGCATCCTCGAAGGAATAAACCAGAAAATCCAACTCGCTAAAAGGAGAGCCAGAGGATTCGCTTGAATATCAAATTTCATTGACATGGCATACTTCGTAAGCGGTAAACTCAAATTCGATTACCCATACGATTCATTATAGACCCATAATTGTATTACCTTTGTACTCCTCTTTGGTACATTCGAGGCTGTAAAGCCCCCATGCGTGATATAGAAAACTGCTGTTCATATTTGTACTTTTGTTTGTTGTTATTCAAATATACAAAAAGTCGGCAGTTTTCTTCTTTCTTACTCAACTTTTTTTCAAACTATCACTCCATTTTCCGGAAGAGCCAAAGAAAAAACTTGGTACGACTCAAGCGGAACTGAAAGAGTCTAAAAAGACCATTAAAATATGCAAAAAGAGAATAAAAAAAAGTGCCAGTGAAGAAGTTGACGAAGAGACAGCAGTCGTTGCTCTCCAAACTATCCGAGGCTATAAATTCAGGGAGTTCGTTGTCAGAATTGCTTCAGGACTTAGGGCGCGACTGAAAGAATGCGGTTCGCGCTCCATTGTGAAGATCCTTGAAGTTTTAAACGAGGCATTCGGCAACAGGTTGTTTGACAAGATACCGTGTCACCAGACTATAGAAGACTGGTGTGAGAAAATCGGTCTTGACATGTACGTCAATGCGAAAAACGAATACAAGGAGCAACCATATGTCAGCCTCCATGACGAGAGCATATCTGTTGGTAAACAGAAGCTATATGTCCATATGGCAGTGCCATCAGATTGTGTGGGAAGACCACTCACTCTGGCAGACGTTGACATTGTAGATATGGCAGTAAGCCCATCATGGGACAGCAAGAGTGTTACATCGCAAATCATGAAGACAAGTCGCCAGATAGGTCATTCCACTGAGTATTCGGTTATTGACAATGCCTACAACTTGCGCAATGCGTGCACTGCTGCAGGTATTGCGTTCCACAGGGACATCTCCCATACATTCGGAACGTTCTTGAAGAAGCATTTCGCTGAGGATGAGGGTTTTAAGTCCTTCACAAAGACAATGGAAAGCAGGAGGCTATCACTACACTTGACAGAAAATGCGGTGTTGCTACCACCAAAGCAAAGGGCCATAGCGAGGTTCATGAACTGCTTTTCATGGGTAGAATGGGCCCAACGCATAGACAGTATGTACGATGGGTTGAACGATGGGCAAAAGACGGCATTCTCTTTTGTTAGGGAAAACAAACCCTTAGTGTCTGAATTATATGCCATAATGGAGTGTGTGAAATATGTAGAAACCGAATGCAAGAACAAGGGGCTAAGCCTTGGGCTTGCGAGGTGCCTTAAGGAGAGGATAGACTCGGACCTTATAGGTGCGGAAGGTGCGACAGAGAGAATGCAAAAAATGGGACATGACATGAAGGAGTACCTGAATGAGGAGTGCAGGCATCTAAAGTCAGAGGACGACGTGCATATCATATCATCGGATGTAATAGAGTCCGGTTTCGGTGTATTCAAGTCAACAAAGTCGCCTGACAAACTAGCCGGAATTACAAAGCATGTACTGGTCTTGCCGTTCTCGTTGAAGGCCACGTCCAAGGAAGCAAGGATAACATTTGATTTCAAAAAGGCACTTGAGAATGTACACTATGCAGATTTGAAGGAATGGGCAGACCTCAATCTGTATGGTAATCCTGCCATGGAAAGAAGGGAGATTTTCCGAAAAACCTCTTAAAAGTCAATTACAAACTTGACTCCCTAATTAGAAATATGGAAATTGTAATCAATATAACACGGAGATTTGGAAATGTGATGGCAGGAGAACTTGCCATCGACGGGGCAAAGATTGCCGACACGGCGGAAAACCTGCTCCACATGCTGCCCGAGGGCGTATTTGAAATGGGTATAGAGAACGTGAAAAGCTATCATAGGAAAATGCCATTCGTTACCAATGGCACACAAAAGCGCTACGTCAGCTTCGGCAACGGCGTCCACGGCTCTTTCTCCCACTGCATAAACGTTGGCACCGCCGTCTGCCCCGGCTATCTAAAAGACACCCGCAACACCTTCAACCGCCTCTACCAACGAGTGAGGAAAGTCATGGAACGGGGAAACAGAATGACAGTAAGAATAGTAGGGGAAAACCACAACATCTGACATTTACAATGCAGCAATACCACGGGGGAAATCATAACAACTCCAAAGGCGAGGAAATGAATGTGGTTGCGCCGTGGGCGAGGAGGAAGTCTTGGTCGCGGAATCCCCATAGGACACTGATGCAGGGCATGTGGGAGTTGTGGGCAGTGGCGATGTCAACATCACTGTCGCCAATATATACGGCATTTTCATTCGTGACATGGAGCTGGCGTAGGGCTTCCTCCACGGTGTCGGGAGCAGGCTTTTTCCTGATGTTCTCACGCTCGCCTATAGCCACCTCCACAAGACTGCCGAAGAAATGGCGGCAGAGGTCTTGGGTGGCAGCATAGAACTTGTTGCTGACCACGGCAATGCGCTTGCCGCGCGATTTCAACTCAGACAGCATCTCCATCACCTCGGGATAAGGCTTGGTGTTGTCGAGGGAATGTTCCATATAGTGCTGGCGGAAAGTGTTGAGAGTGTCCTCAAATTTCGGATTCGCCTCACCATTTGGAACAGCCCTCTCTATTAGCTTCCGCACTCCGTTGCCTACGAATTGGCGTATGTCGTCGATGCTATGCTCTGGCATGGAGTTGGTGCGCAGGGCATAGTTGGTGCTGGCGGCAAGGTCGTCGAGGGTTGACAGCAGGGTGCCGTCAAGGTCGAATATGTAAGTGTCGTATTGTCTCATCGTTTGCTTCTTTTTATCATGGTCTTTATCTTGTTGTTGTAGCGTGTCTCGCCCATTAGTCTCTCTATGGTGACATGCATGCGGTATTGCCAGCGGTTGTAGCTGTCGCCTGGGGTGTTGATGCGCTCGCTACGCGGATTCCTCGAGCGCAGCTCAGAGTCGATGGCGAGCCAATCCTGTAAGGAAATTACGCACATCATTGATGGTGAGTAGAGATGGCGTGCAATGATTTCCTCTGCCAACACGGTTGTCAGCTGCTCCGGTGCCCTACCCTCTTTCTGCAACATCTCGGCATAGTAGTGCTGTGCCCTCTGCTGGTTGTCCTGCCACCAAAGGCGCATTGGAGCCATGTCGTGGGTGGTGATGGTAGCAAGGCTGAGATATGGGTTTGCCTCAAGATGTGCGAAGTCGATGTCGTGCTGCTTTGGCATTGTCTGCACCTCAAGCGACGGGATGCGCAGCTGGTCGAGCACTTGTGCCACACAAGGCGGTGTTGTGCCAAGGTCCTCGGCACAGGTGAGCATGCTGCAACTGTTGAGAATCATGGAGAGACGCTGGCGGCCCTTGAACTCCCAAAGTCCGTTGTGACGCTCGTAATAGTAGTTGTTGTAGAGTCGCATGAAAGCGTCGCGGTCGTCAGGACTTAGCATTTGGTAAGCCGTGGTGTTGAAGGCATTCACGCGTGGGTGATAGAGCGACGGGTCGCGACTGTCGGCTATGAAAAGCACGTTGGTGACGAGACGGCAAAGCCCATCGCGAATCCAAAGGCTGCTCTCGTCGTTGCGCCCTCCAAACAGACAGTGAATCTTCTTCTGCGTGTCGCACTCCGGCTTGAGGTCGTAGAGGTCGTATGCCTTGTGTATGAGGTATTGCTCACGCACATAGTTGGCATGTATGCCGAAGATGCGGTCGATAATCTTGTCGTTTATTATTGGGCGGGTGTAGATGTCCCTATGGAACGTGAGCCCATAGTAGCCTATCTCGCTGTCGGTGAGGGGCATGGACGGTGAGAAATGTCCTTTCACGCCATCGACGTTGCCGTCGGGTATCTCCCACACGCGGAAGAATCCCAAGACGTGGTCGATGCGCAAGGCACTGAAATACTGCTGGCTGTGCTGAAGCCGTTCGTGCCACCAACGGTAGCCGTCCTTCTCCATCTCGTCCCAGTTGTAGGTGGGGAATCCCCAGTTCTGTCCGTTCCGGTTGATGTTGTCGGGCATCGTTCCTGTCTGACAGTCGAGATTGAAAAACGTAGGGTTTGACCACGCCTCGGCACTGTCGCGGCTGACACCGATGGGCATGTCGCCCATGATGGCAATGCCTAACTGTCGGGCATGGTCGGTGGCATGTCTGAGCTGCTGATGCAAGAGATATTGGACATAGAAGATGAAGCGTGCCTCGTCGGTTTCGGCAATCTCGTCGGCAACCTTTCGCGAGTAAACGGCGTTCTTACCCCAATCGGAGAAGCGGGCAGTATGGTTGCGGTCACGCAGGATGCAGAAAGCGGCGTAAGCCTTCAGCCAAGCGTTCTCCTCAACAAAGCGGGCGAAGTCGGCATCGGCTGCAATGGCATCGTGACGCTCGTAATAGACACGGCGCATATATTCGCTTTTCACCCTCTCAACAGCCTCATAGTCAGTATGGTCGAGTGCGTTAAGCTCAGTTCGACGGCGGTTGTATTCCGTCATGAGGTTCTTGTCGGCCAATGGACCAACCTGCTCAAGGTCGAGATATTGCGGATGCAATGCCCTCACGCTGATGATGTTGTAGGGATAGGAATCTTGCCAGTTGTGCTGCATCGTGGTGTCGTTGACAGGCAGTATCTGCATAATCTTCATGCCCGTCTCGGCAAGCCAGTCGGCAAAGAGCGCGAGGTCGCCGAAATCGCCCACTCCACAGGAATGTTCGCTACGCAGCGAGAAAACGGGAATGGCAACGCCCGCGGCACGCCATGTGTCCTCGGCGAGCCGCAATATCCCTCCATCGAGAACCAGCACCTCGCCATCGCGCATCTGACTGACATCCACGCGGTGGTTGTCGCCTCCCTCCCATTCGAGCAGCTGATGGGTAAGGTCATCCACCACGATGAACTTGTACTCAATGTCGGCAAAGAGCGAATCGACATTCATGGTGAGTGTCCAGACGGTGCGTCCCGCGTAGTTCATCTTCATATAGCGTGTGGGATTCCAACCGCCCAAGGCAGGATGGCTGCCGCAGACGGCAATGGATTGCCCCTTCTTTATCTGCGGTGCGGAGACGTTGAAGAAAAGAGTCTTGCGGTAGAGAGGCTGTCGCAGAGGCTGCTGCCCGTCGGCAGCGACGTCGATGCGCTGGTTGGTGGTGATGCACGCGGCAGAGTAGAGATGCGCCATGAGCGGCACGTCGCGCCAATAGTCGTCCATCACATAGTCGTGGTCAACATCGCATGGGAATCGCCGCTTCACCACGTTCCACTCACGGCGTATTACGGTCTTTCCGTCGTCAGCCATAACGATATACTCATATTGGAACCACGAATAGACCGTGCCACGCTTCTCCAGGAGCACCATCTCGCCCGTCCACCACTCGCCGTCGTCAGTGTTCATGCGTTGGGAAAAAGTTTTCGTATTTTTCAACCCCGAGGCAGTCTTTACGGTAAGTGCCAGCCAGAGGCTTTCTCCCCATTTTGTCTTGTATTGTATTTTAAATCTAAGTTTCATATTGCGGAATTTTGACCCAAAGGTAGTATAATTTGAGGAAAAGACAAAATAATTTTGGTTTTTTTTTGTTGTTTCGGTAATAAATGCTACCTTTGCAAATGCAAGTAGAGTGCCATTTGTGAAAAAGCAATAATTTTTCTGCGTCATTTTGACAAACCATTACTTTTGGCATGACTTTTGCAAGAAGACAAACGAAAAGGTTACATAATCCTTAGACATTATTGGAAGTAGTACATTATTTATATAAATATGACGACTCAATTCACACAACAAGTATCGGAAATACTTGCTTATGGCAAGGAGGAGGCACTGCGCCTGAGCACGCCGTTCGTGGGTCCGGAGCATCTTCTGCTCGGAATACTGCGGCAGAACGGGCGTGACGTTGCCGACGTATTCAGGAAGCTGAACATCGACCCCATGAAGATAAAGAAGGACATCGAGGACGCGCTTGTCGATGAGGTGAACCCTATCGACACCAACGAGAAGATGGACCTGTCTTTGGCAGCCAACAACATACTGAAGCTCGCAGTGCTTGAGGCACGCCTGCAGCACGACACCACAGCCGACGTGAAGCACGTGCTTCTCGGCATTCTTCACGACAAGTCGTTGAACAAAGCCCGAAAGGTGCTCGAACAGAACAATCTTGACTACGATGTGGTGAAGGAGGTGCTGCTTGGCGACATAAGCCCAAAGAACGATTCGGGAATGAACGACGACGACTTCGACGACGATGACGACATGGAGTTCGCACACCACGGCAAGGGCGTCAACGGCCGTCAGGCATCAAGCACGACAGCCAAGAAGAACTCCAAGACCCCGCTTCTCGACAATTTCGGCATCGACCTCACTGAGGCAGCCGCCAAGGGAGTGCTCGACCCCGTGGTGGGCAGGGAAGAGGAGATAAAGCGCGTGACGGAGATCCTTGCCCGCCGCAAGAAGAACAACCCAGTGCTCATTGGTGAGCCGGGAGTGGGCAAGAGCGCGATAGTGGAGGGATTGGCACAGATGATAGCATCGCGCCAGACATCGCCACTGCTCTACAACAAGCGTGTCATCAACCTCGACATGACAGGCATAGTGGCTGGAACAAAATACAGGGGACAGTTTGAGGAGCGCATAAAGGCACTCATCAAGGAGATTGAGAAGAACCCTGACGTCATCGTGTTCATCGACGAGATACACACCATCGTGGGTGCTGGCTCGACGCCTGGCAGCATGGACGCGGCAAACATACTGAAACCGTCGTTGGCAAGGGGCATGATACAGTGCATAGGCGCAACCACGCTCGACGAGTACCGGAACAGCATTGAGAAGGACGGCGCACTGGAGCGCCGCTTCCAGAAGGTGATTGTGGAGCCTACCACCAAGGAGCAGACCTTACAGATTCTCGACAACATACGCTCAAGATATGAGCACCACCACGGTGTGAACTATACCGACGAGGCACTGAAAGCCTGCGTGGAGCTTACAGAGCGCTATGTCACTGACCGACAGTTCCCCGACAAGGCTATTGACGCCCTCGACGAGACGGGTGCACATATCCACGTCACGAAATACTCGCTACCGCCAGAGATCATCGAGACGCAAAAAATCATCGACGAGCTCAAGGCGTTGAAGCAGGAGGCAGTGCGCGACCAGAACTACGAGCTTGCAGCATCCTATAGGGACAAGCAGGTGACGGAGGAGGCACGACTTGCCGAGCTGCAGGAGAACGTGAGGTATGCCGACGAGGACAAGCGACAGGATGTCAGCGAGACCGACGTGGCTGACGTGGTGGCCCGCATCACGGGAATACCCGTCCAGCGCATGTGCGAGTCGGAGAACGACCGACTGCGCAACATGGGCAGCCACCTGAAGGGCGAGGTCGTTGCCCAGGATGCCGCAATAGAGAAGATGGTGAAGGCAATACAGCGCAACAGGATAGGACTTCGCGACCCGAACCACCCCATAGGCGTGTTCATGTTCCTTGGCCCTACCGGCGTGGGCAAGACCTATCTTGCAAAACGCCTCGCGGAATATATGTTCGGCAGCAAGGATGCCATGATACGTATCGACATGAGCGAGTATGGCGAGAGCTTCAACGTCTCACGCCTCGTTGGTGCGCCTCCGGGCTACGTTGGCTATGAGGAAGGTGGTCAGCTGACGGAGAAAGTGCGTCGCCGCCCCTACTCCATCGTGCTTCTCGACGAGATAGAGAAAGCCCATGCCAACGTGTTCAACATGCTCCTGCAGGTGCTTGACGAGGGTCGCCTCACCGATGGCTCAGGCAGGCTTATCGACTTCCGCAACACGGTGATAATAATGACCAGCAACGCGGGAACCCGACAGCTGAAGGAGTTCCAGCATGGCGTTGGATTCAACGCGGCGGGAATGGTGAACGGAGTGGCTGTTGACGACAAGGACAAGGAGTATGCTCGCAACATAATACAGAAAGCACTCAGCAAGCAGTTCTCGCCCGAGTTCCTCAACCGTCTCGACGAGATAATTACCTTCGACCAGCTTGACATGGACGCAATCCGAAAGATTGTGGATATTGAGATAAAGCCTCTCATAAAGCGTGTGGAGGACATGGGCTACGGCATTGAGGTGACCGAGGCTGCAAAGGACTTCATAGCCAAGAAGGGCTACGACATACAGTTTGGTGCGCGTCCGCTGAAGAGGGCATTGCAGAACTATGTGGAGGATGGGCTATGCGAGCTGATCCTCGCCGACGGACTCTCGACGGGCGACAAGATATTGGTGGACAAAAAAGAGGGCGAGAAGAAACTCTCGTTCCTTATAGAATAAAGCGTGATATGAGAAAACTTGCGGCAACGGCACTTGCCATAATATGTGCCACAAACCCCATTATGGCAGAGAACAAGGATGTGACGATAAGAATGGTGGCAACGAGCGACGTACATGGCAGTTTCTTCCCTTACGACTTCATAGAGCGGAAACCCATGGGTGGCTCGCTGACAAGGGTGAGCAGCTATGTGAAGGAGTTGCGAAAGCAGTATGGCAAGAACCTCATACTGCTTGAGAACGGCGACATACTGCAAGGACAGCCAACATGCTACTACAGCAACTATGTGAAACCCGAGCTGCCGAACGCCGCGGCTATGGCGGTAAACTATATGGGCTACGACGTACAAACCATAGGCAACCACGACGTGGAGACAGGCCATGCCGTGTATGACAAGTGGATTGGCGAGCTGAAGTGTCCGACCATCGGTGCCAACGTGATAGACACGAAAACGGGTGAGCCGTATCTTACACCTTATATTATATTGGAGCGCGAGGGAGTGAGGATAGCCATTCTTGGCATGATAACCCCCGCCATACCCTACTGGCTGTCAGAGTCGCTCTGGAGTGGCTTGCGCTTTGACGATATGACCTCGTGCGCCAGGAAATGGGTGAGACATATTAAAGAGGTGGAGAAAGCCGACGTAGTAGTGGGATTGTTCCACAGTGGATGGAATGGTGGCATTAGCACCCTGCACTACAACGAGGACGCAGTGGAGGCAGTGGCGACGACCGTTGACGGATTTGACGTGATATTCTTCGGTCACGACCACAACAAGCGCAAGGCACTGGTAAAGTCGGCATCAGGCAACGATGTGCTATGCCTCGACCCATCATGCAACGCCATGTATGTGGCTGACGCGACGTTGAAGCTGACACTTGCCGACGGCAAGATGGTAGGAAAGAAGATTGAGGGCAACATAGTGAGTGTGGTTGACCGTGCCGAGGACAACGATTTCAACACCTACATGCAGTCGGTTCGCGACAGCGTTGACAACTATGTGAACCGCAAGTTGGGAACAATCACCAAAACCATAAAGACAAGCGACAGCTTCTTCGGCTGTTCGGAATTCAACGATTTCATACATGAGGTGCAGTTGTCAGTGACGGGAGCTGACATATCATTCACCGCGCCACTCACCTTCGATGCCAAGATAGAGAAGGGAGACATATACATGAGCGACATGTTCAAGCTCTACCGCTACGAGAACGACATCTATATGATGAAGATGCGTGGCAAGGAGATAAGGAAACACCTGGAGATGAGCTACAACCAATGGGTGAACACCATGACCTCGCCCGACGACCACATAATGCTACTGAGCGACTCCACACAGTATGACAAGCAGAAATGCGGATTCAAGAACCTGACGTTCAACTTCGACTGCGCCGCTGGCATCGACTATGAGGTGGACGTGACGAAGCCCGACGGTCAGAAGGTGCGCATACTGCGCATGAGCAACGGTGAGCCATTCGTGGAGGACAAGTGGTACAGGGTGGCTATGAACAGCTACCGCAGCAACGGCGGCGGCGAGCTGCTGACACGCGGTGCGGGCATTCCCGCCTCTGAGCTGGAGAGCCGCATAATGTGGCGGAGCGAGCGCGACCAACGCTACTATCTCACAAAGGAGATAGAACGCAGGCAAGTTGTTACTCCAAAACTGTTCAACAACTGGAAATTCGTTCCCGAGGAGTGGACGAAAGCCGCAATAGAGAGGGACAGGAAACTATTGTTTGAGGAATCAAGATGAAGAAATATTATTTCGTTTTCTGCAAGGGCGACATAATGCTTGAGAAGCTTGCCGACGGTGGCTATACAATACCATATTGCGAGGAACCGCCAACGGAGGTGAAGCCATGGACAAACATCATGAACATATCGCCCCTTGAGGACCATGAGGTAAAGACCTACCGGATTGACGCTCCCGTGACTGACGACGAACGCTACGAGATGTGCGGACTACGCCCAAGCTACTACAAGCTGCCGCGCCAGCTCTACCTGAAGGCAGGAAAATGCCAGGAGATACTCTATTGGGACCAAAACACGAAGTTCTGTGGAGTATGTGGCGCTCCGATGAGGATGCACACCGACATAAGCAAGCGCTGTACGGAATGTGGCAAGGAAGTATGGCCACAGCTTGCCACGGCAATCATAGTGCTCATTCATCGCGGCGAGGAAGTGCTCCTTGTCCATGCAAAGAACTTCAAGAGCAATTTCTTTGGTCTTGTGGCAGGATTTGTGGAGACAGGAGAGACACTTGAGGAGGCTGTCCACCGCGAAGTGATGGAGGAAACAGGACTTACCATCGACAACATACGCTATTTCGGAAGCCAACCCTGGCCATATCCTTGCGGACTGATGGTTGGATTTGAGGCAGATTATGTGTCGGGCGACATAAAACTGCAGCGTGAGGAGCTTGCAGCAGGTGCTTGGTTCAGGAAGGACAATCTGCCTACAATACCCGAAAAACTGTCCATCGCACGCCGTCTTATCGACTCTTGGTTAGGCGAAAATAGCTAAAAAGTCATTTTTTTCGAAAAAAACTGGCGAAAAATTTGGCAGTATGAAAAAATAGTCGTACCTTTGCACCCGCAAATGAAGGAAGGGCGCTTAGCTCAGCTGGTTTAGAGCATCTGCCTTACAAGCAGAGGGT
>CAMAGM010000088.1 GCA_945833995.1 uncultured Prevotella sp. | reverse complement strand
TGAACGGTGCCTATCCCATGTTCATTTGGTTGGAATTTGTTGTCGCATGCCGTAAAGGTATAGATAAGACCAACTATGATATAGTAGAAGGTGGTGTTGCAAATGATCAAGTAATCGACACAGTGGAGGACTATGAGAATGGTCGCATCACTGCAGAGCAAGCTCTTGACCAGCTGAAATACCAAAAGCCAAACAACCAGATTTGTTTCCGCAACCAAGAAGTAATTGACAAATATATTCTGTTCAAATATCCATTGGGACACGGTGACAGGAGAGTGTCCCGATTTTGGAAGGTAAATCCCTTGTGCCCTTAGGCTTTGTTCGTTTTTTTTACTTCGTCATCCTTCGGGATGGTCTCGGGATGCCTTCGAGATGAGTTCGGGACGATTGTAAAGAATTTCACCATGCAAAAACAACTGTAACACTGTAATGTGTAACGCCGCCTTCCATTCGCCGATGTGTTACACGTTACAGTGCTACAGTAAGAAATGGAGTCATTCGGCAATATGAATACCTATTCCTATAGAATCCATATCCCCATAATCGACTTTTCGAGATGCCCATATCAACAAGTCGAATAAACTACCAGCTCAACAGTTAGCTATATATGCCAAAATGGTTAAACTATCTTAACCCAGATATTTTATTTTTGCAATCAATTGCAAAGTCTATAATAATGACGTAACTTTGCGACAAAAATATTTAAGATGATGAGAACAAGAAAGACAATCTTCACAGCACTGCTTACACTGATGTCGTTAACTGCCATGGCACAAGAAGGAGCATGGACAGGCAACCTCGAAATTCAAGGCACTAAGCTGCCCTTGGTGTTCAACTTCACTCCCGACGGTTGCACCATCGACTCGCCGACACAGGGTGCCAAAGGCATAAAGGCAAACAAGACTACCACGGCAGACGGGAATATCTGCGTTGCCATACCTGCGATTAACGCCTCCTTCGAGGGCAAGATGGAGGCAAACAGCATCGTGGGCACTTTCAAGCAAAACGGGATGTCGCTGCCAATGACACTCACTCCAGGCGCACCAAAGATGAACCGTCCGCAAACACCCGTGGGACCATTCCCCTACTCCACCGAGGAAGTGACGTTCAGCAATGGCAATACAAGGCTCAACGGCACTCTTACACTGCCCGCAAACAGCGGCAAGGACACAAAGGTGGTGCTGATGGTGACAGGAAGCGGACAACAGAACCGCGACGAGGAGATTTTCGCACACAAGCCCTTTGCCGTGATAGCCGACGCACTCGCACGCCAAGGCATTGCCTCGCTGCGCTACGACGACCGCGGCTATGGCGACTCAACGGTAGTATTCTCAAACTTCACTACCGACGACTTCAAACAAGATGTCGAGGCAGGCGTCTGCTTCCTGCGCAAACGCTTCACGAAGGTTGGCGTGCTCGGCCATAGCGAGGGAGGTACAATAGCCCTGATGCTTGCCAGTGAGGGAAAGACCGACTTCATTGTCTCGTTGGCTGGCATGGCAATATCGGGCAAGGAGACACTGCTGATGCAGAACCGCATAGGAATGTCTGCCGTAGGACTGCCAAAGGAAACCGTGGATGCCTATTGCAATGCCCTCGACAAGGCTTTCAGTCAGCTTGCAGAGGGCAAGAGCACGAAAGAGATTGACCGTAAGGATGTCCCAGTGCTGCTAAGAGCCTATTTCGACAAAGCCATGGAGCAAGCCAACACGCCATTCATGCGCCACATACTCTCGATTGACGTCCAACCCATGCTCGGCAACATAAAATGCCCAGTGCTTGCACTCAACGGCAAGAAGGACATGCAGGTTGACTGCGTAAGGAATCTCTCAGCACTACAGCACGGATTGAAGGCGTGCAAGCCAACAATCACTTCCCTCGACAACCTCAACCACCTGTTCCAGCACTGCACCACGGGCAACATCTTGGAATATCAGCAGATAGAAGAAACAATCTCAACCGATGTGCTGACAACAATCGCTCAATGGATCAAGGCACTGTAGAGTTGGGAAGATAAAAAATTGGGGAGTTAAAGGAGTTAAGGAAGTTAAAGGAGTTAAGGAAGTTAAAGGAGTTAAGGAAGTTAAAGGAGTTAAGGAAGTTAAAGGAGTTAAAGACGTATGTTTAAGCCAAGATAACTCCCATGAAGCAACTGGAAAAACTACTGTCTTTAACTCCTTTATCTCCCAATAAAAATACGAAATTCGGCAGTTTCCGCCTCAAGTAGGGACTTTACTTTATGTAAGTCCGTACGCCCCATAGGGCGTTTTGGCTGCCTATAAAGCCATAATATTGTGGTGGATTTGCGTCAGGCGTTCACCGCTGCCAAAAGCCTTGCGGGCTACGGACTTACATAAAGTAAAGTCCCTACTGACGGCGGTAATGGCGCGAAAAAAGAACTTTAATTTTTTAATTCGCAACGCGATTTATTCTTTCTATCATTTCCCTGAACACTGGGTCAAGACGCAGTAGCTTACTGTTGCCTACGAGGACAAGGTTCTCGCGTGCCCTTGTCATTGCCACGTTGAGTTTCGGGTCGATAATCGCGCCGTCTTCCTCAAAATCGTTTGCAGTGAGGAAGTCGAGCTGATAACGGTGACGAACGGTGAAGCCATAGATGATTATGTCGCGCTGACTGCCCTGAAAACGCTCCACAGTGTCTATTGTAATGTCTTGAAGCTCAGCTATGCCGAATTTGTCGATGGCATTGCGTAGAGTGACAATCTGGTTGCGGTAAGGCACAATGATGCCAAGCGTGGTTTTGGGCGAGAAGGTGGATTTGTGAATCATGTATGCAGCCACCACGAGACGCGCAATAATACCTGCCTCAACGTCGTTCACCTTGTCTGACGAGGAAACAGAAGGATTGGGGGCATCGATGAAAGCCACCCTTCTTGTGGAGAGAAGCTCAATGTATGGCTGCAGCTCCTCGTCCGCCACAACCTCTGCAGATGCTTCCAATGGACGAACCTGATGCTCAAGCGGCACTGGCTGCAAGCGTCCACCGTAGAAAGCACGGCTCGGGAAATGTGCGATGTCGCGGTGCATACGCCCTTGACGGCTAAGCATGAAAGTGACACGGGGGTCGGTAGAATATCGCCTCAGAAGGCGTTGGAACAGCGACTGACGGCAATCGAGAATGTCAAGACGGTTGAGCAACTTGTCGCTGACCATTGACTCCTCCTTGCCCTGTAGCACCACTGCAGGCAACTGCTTGTGGTCGCCAATGAGCACAAAACGGCTTATCGACTCCACACCGTCGGAGGCAGTTGCGCAAAGCGGCCCTACAATGTATGGCTCAAGAATCTGCGATGCCTCGTCGATTATCGACAGTGAGAAATGGCGCATACGGAGCAATTCAGGATGGGCATTTATGGTCGATACCGTGGCACAAACCACCCTTACCTGTGTTATAAGCGCCGTAATCTCGTCAAGCCTTCGGCAATCCCCCACTTTCTCGTCGAGCATGAAACGGCGGTATTGTGGCTCACAAACCATTCGGTTGCCAATGCGCAGGAAGTCGATGCCCGCTTCTACGAGCTTGCCGCACATCTCATCCACCGCACGGTTGGTGTAGGAGAGCAGAAGCACCGACGAGCCGTCGTGGGTAAGCTCCTCACGCAAGATGTTGAGCATGGCAAACGATGTCTTTCCCGTGCCTGGCGGACCTATGACAAGAAAGAGGTCCCGCGACTGCATTGCCCTGCCTACAAGCTCATTGAACGAGCCATAGTCGGCGTTTAAAGCAATGGTTTCGTCAAACCTTGGATTACGTTGGGACAGAAGGAGTTGTCGGCGCTCAATTGGAGCGGCAAGCATCGTGCAGACACCATTGAAAAGCCCTGCCGACGATGCGTCGCCACCGTCGTGTTCAACAGCCCAAAGGCAGCGCCCGTTCTTCTCAAACACATGCCTGTCTGTCTGCGGATTGCGCAATCCTAAGCGCAAGCCAGTGAGAGTGATGTCGGTAATCGTTGCCTTATACACCATTGCCCTGCAAACATTCGGTTGCGACTTGGCGGGATAAGGATATAGAATAACCCCATCGCCTATTCTGAAATTGGATATTCCCGCACCGCTCTCCAAGGCGTCGCCCTGTGGAAACCTAAAGCTAATGAACTCAACCGCACCAAGCTCGTCGAGCTCAAAGCTCTCCTTGTCTATTTCCAATCCGTAATAGATGTTTCCTGCCTCAGCTTTCTCCCTCGTCGTTGAGAGCCACAGCTGCGCAAAACCATCGTCGTCGCGATTCTTTGTGCCTGTTCTCGAAAGTATTGCCTCCCGCTGCACGAAAGCCATAAACCTACGGAAATAGGCTTTCTCTGCCTCGCCAGCCATTTTTATTGGCAGCAGGAGGTCGTCGAGCTGTTGGCGTATGTAGCGGTCGAAGAAGGAGCGTTCCCTTTCCTCCACCCTCAGCTTGTCGGGCGAGAGCGTGTCGTAAATGGAAAAGCCGTCGTTGGCAAGCCTGTATTCAAGCCATGCTATCTGGTTGCGTATCTCTATCGCCTTGCGCAGCAACTCTGGCGCAGAGCCAAGCTGCAGGAGGCTACGCTCGTATTTTGAGTATAGCAGGAAGGAATAGATCTCGGAATAGGGAATGTTGAAATTGTAGTGCAGCACTGCCATATAGAGCAGCAGCTGCACATAGTGCTTCGTCTTCTGTCGCGGCTGCTCGCCTGGCTTGTTGCCAAACCCGCGAAGCCCTTGTCCTGCCTTCTGCTCGACAAGCACCTTGAAGTCGAGCTGGAGCATATCCATACGTCCCTGTATTCCGAGCATCTCACAGACGAACGAAGGCTCAAGCATGACCTCACGGGAGTCGAAGCCCCTCACTTCCTTGGGCATCACGTTGTTCACCACGTTGCGTATATGCCTCATCTGCTCACGCGCCTTGTCGTGGAAACCATTGCCAAGTTCGGTCGCGCAAGATGCCATCGACAGGGCGTTGTCCCTGCAATAGTGGAGTATGCTGTCACCATAGCTGAGCGAGCGCTGGTGGATGGCATCGTCGAGCAAGCGTCCGGCAAAGTTACCAAGTATTATAGCCGACGTGTTGGCAGGTCGGCTGATCTTGTTGAAAAGAAACAGCTTGGCATCGGTGGCATAATCCTCGAAACAGGCAGCCACCGACGTGATGTTGACAAGCAGGTCGGGGTGCAGTATGATGTGCTCTGCCTCTATCGCACCCTCGTCAATGGCTGACTTGCGCGGAGCTATGAGATTCAGCTGGCAACCATTGCCTAACAACGGAAGTATGCCCTTCTGCACCTCGCTGCACCTTACCCTTATATCCTCGCCATTAGCCTCAACCGTTGCCCTTATGACATTTCCCTCGACGCTTTCCACTGCCACACGCATTTTCGTAGCCATGAGCTTCCGTTGCCCACGCTGCCTTGGCGACAAGGGGAAAAGGCGTGAAAGGCTGTCGGGAATTGGTGAGTCGGCATAAATGGCACTTATGAAACCCACCACTGCCTTGAGGTCGTATGCCCACAGTTTCACAAGTTCCCCTGCCAATTGGGCGAAGTCCTGTGCGTTGGCATCTATCCGGCGCATCCTGTCACGCGTCTCGTTGAAATCACGCGCCACACTCCTGTCTATCCCCAACTGCTTTACAAGATAATCCGTTTTGGCAAACAATCCTACGGCAAAGGCAATGTCGAAATCGCCAACACGCTGCGTCACGGCAAGGCGAACCACCTTGTCGAGCGTGGCATAGAAAGACCGAAGCGATGCCGCCGATGAGACATCCAGTCCACCGACGGCATCGCCAATCATTCCGAAGAACTCCTCGGGAGTATATCCAAACGTTTCGCTCACGCTTCCTTACGGTCATCAATATTGACACCCGGCGTTGGCTGCAACTCGTTCTCGAAGTCGGTAACGCCATTGGTAATCAGGATATTGTACCACTGAATAAGTTTCTTTATATCGCTGTTGTGAACGCGCTCACGGTCGAATTCCGGCAATACCTTCGCAAAGTATTCACGCAGCTCCTCGCCACTTGCCTTCTTGTAGTTTACAGAGGAAACCTTTCCTTCCTCAATGGTCTTCATGCTCTCAAGCACCTTGCTCAGTGGCACATCCTCTCCGTCGGTGTACATCGCGATGTCGGCAAGCGATGTGATGCGGTCGGCTGCAAATGCAGGTATTCTGCGGTGTGTTTCGTCAAGTAATTCTACTATCAAACTATTTTTAGCTCTTGAAACTAATTTGTAGAGTCCGGGCTTACCGGAAATTGCTAAGATTGTCTGTAACATTTTTGTTTTAAAATATTATTGATTATATCTTCTATTTGACTTTCGACATCCTGTCGTCCGTCGTTTATTATCTCAAAATCTGAACGACGCCTTATCTCCTCTTGGGACATTTGGCAGTCAATCCATTCCTGGGCCTTAGCCCTCGTTATGTTGTCGCGCATCATGATGCGGCTAATCCTCACATCGTCAGGAGCTGTGACGGCAACCACCTTGTCAACAAATCGGTCGCAACCCGACTCGAAGAGTATCGCCGACTCCATCCATGCCTTTCCTGAGGAAATGAAATCGTCCATTACGGCAGGATGGACAATGGCGTTGATTGCCTTCTTGTTGTCCTCCGATGCCAAAAGGAATGATGCCACCACCGCCTTGTTAAGCCTTCCGTCTGCCATGTAGGCATCAGCGCCGATAAGCTCCGTGAGCCTTCTGCGAACCTCTGCCGAGGTTGCCAGCACATGCTTCGCCCCTGCATCACAGTCATAGACCTCAATGCCACGGGCTTTCAGCAACTTGCAGACGTAGCTCTTGCCACTGCCTATGCCACCTGTTATCGCTATACGTTCACTCATCTTCTATCAAGTAGTCAACTTCCTGCACGCTGAGCGTAGCCCTTGTGACGCCATGTGGCACTGAGCGCAGGTAGATCTTGCACTTCTCAGACGGCTGGGTCTCTATCTCGTGATAGTCAGCCTCGACAAGGAAATCGTTGCGGCTGAGATTGCGGAATTGGCTCACTCCTGTCACGAATCGCACGCTGACCTTCGAGGGGAACGTACGGAGCGTCTTGCCCTCAGGCACATTGATACCAATAACAGGCACGTCGTCGATGCTTTCCTCCGTCAGCACGTCGGTCATGAACCGCACCCTCACCTTCTCAGGAACGAACTTCACTCCCTTTATCTTCTGCAGGTTGCAATCCAACGAGAGCGTATCGCGGAAATTCGACACGTTGAGCTGCTCCGTATAAGCCACAAGGATGCTGTCGAGCCTCTCCTCCGACGCATACACGGTGACGCTGTCGGGGCTATAATCGACATTGGCAATGAAATAGAGATGCTCGGGCACTACCCTACCGCTCCACTTGACAGGAACTTTCTTGGAGATGCCGAAATTGAAGAACAACTCTATTTTCTCCGTCTTTGTCCCAACTATTTTGGTAGAAGCCGAGAGTTGCTGGTAGAGCAACCTGTTGATTTCAGCCATGGCAATTACGGAATGTCCCGTAGTGTTCTTGACGTACGACTTGAAATTGAGGTTTATAGGGCGTATTCCCTCACCGTAGGCATAGCCGACAAGCACAAGTCCCTTGTCGCGCAAGGTCACCCTAACAGTGTCGCACTCGTTGGAGGTGAGCACCACGTTCTCAGGCACGTTCACTATCCTCACAGGCACTTTGAATTCCCTCTCGTATGTCTCATTGAGCGTCATCAGTAACCAGAAGACACCCGACAAGGCGAGAAAGAACAGGAAAATCAGGAATTCCCCGTTTATTGCACCAACCAAGAAATGCCTGACTATGCGGGATAAGCTGCGCCTGTCGCTCATCTATGACTCCTTATTTTGCAGCTACCTGGTTGGCAGAAGCGTCCTTGAATACGTAGCCCTTGTCAACACGGATATTTACTCCCTTTGCAATCTCCACCTCGATGATGCCGTTTGCAAGGTCAACCTTTTTGACTGTGCCGTATATTCCACCTCCAGTAACCACCGACATGCCTTCGGCAAGCGAGTTCTGGAACTTCTGGATTTCCTTTTGTTTCTTCTGCTGTGGACGAATCATGAAGAACCACATGATGGCAAAGAGTGCCACCATCATTATCAGCATACTCATTCCTCCACCGTTGCCGCCAGCTTGGGCAGCCAAAAATACTGTTGTCATTGTTTCTTTTGTTTATTTATATATATAAAATATGTGTAACCTAACTCTGGCTCTCCTCCTCAACAGCCTCCTCTTTCTCAGGCAAGGTCTTCAGCAAGATGCCACGCTCGACGAGAGTGTGGGCTATTCCGTCAAGCACACCGTTCACATAGCGTCCGCTCTGCGGAGTGCTGTAGAGTTTTGCCAACTCCACAAACTCGTTGATGGTCACGCTTATCGGTATGTTTGGGAACGACACCATCTCGGCAATGGCAATCTGCATTATCACCACGTCCATGAAAGCCAAGCGGCTGAAATCCCAGTTCCACGAAGCCTCGTTCATGTAGCGCTGGAACTCGTCGGCCTTGAGAATTGACGAACGGAAAAGCTTGCGTGCGAAGTCGCGGTCCTCCTCACTGTCATATTCAGGCAGGAGCGGCTGCTTGACTCCGTTTCTCTCCTCAAAGCGCTTTATTGTCTTGATCACGAAGGTATCGACGATGTCCTTGTCGTCGTTCCAATAGAGACTCTCGTCCTCAAGCATCTCGTCAAGCTCGTCGTTGTCCCTAATGAAAGCCTTGTAAATCTTTCTCCACACCTCGCGGTCGTTCTCGTAAGAGTCAACGGGGTTTGCAATATAGTCCTTGTAGAACTGCGCCTCCCTGATTCTATGGAAGAGCCTCTTGACGAAGTCGGCATGCGCGTCCCACGACATCTTCTTGTTTTCAAGGAACTCACACAGCATACGATTGTTCTCCAACTGAAGAGCAAATCTGTTGTCGGCAAATCTTGACGAAGGCCATTCGAGAGCCTCCCTGCGTGCTTTTCTCTCCATCAACTGCTGATATTCCCTTGCCTCTTTGGTTATTGCGACCATAAGCGACAACATATAATTATAAAGGTCGTAGGCCTTAGAAAGACTGAATACAAGTTCTTTCTCAGCCGCGTCGATATTATTGTTGCCATTCTGATAGTAAGCGTATGTCAGCTGCACTACCTTTACTCTTATCAATTCTCGATTAATCATACTTTTTTATGTCTCTATCTTTTTTCGTGGTGCAAATTTAGGCATTTTTCCCATATAATGCAAATATTAAGAGGAAATATTGCATTTTTTTTGATTTTACTTGCTAGTTTCAATAAAAAACCGTACCTTTGCACCGCTTTTTCAAGCACATCGATATTTTTTCGTGTGATGGTGAATTAAGCAACAAGAAAAAAATACTTAATTTAGAGTAACACATTTTATTAAAGAAATGAAAGAGATTAACGTAACAGGTCAGAAGCGCACCGACCTTGGCAAGAAGGCCTCTAAACTGGCGCGCAAGGAGGGACTTATCCCATGCAACATCTACGGTGAGAAGAAGGACGAGAACGGCACTCCAGTGGCAGTGTCTTTCGTTTGCCCAATGAGCGAGCTCCGCAAGGTTGTCTATACTCCACACATCTACGTCGTAAACATCAACATCGACGGCGAGGAGCACAAGGCAGTGATGAAGGAACTCCAGTTCCACCCAGTAACCGACGCACTGCTCCACGTGGATTTCTACGAGGTTAACGACGAGAAGCCAATCACTATCGGTATTCCTGTCAAGCTCAACGGTTTGGCACAGGGTGTCCGCGATGGTGGCCGTATCAACCTCTCAATCCGCAAAATCAACGTTACCGCTCCTTACAAGGCAATTCCTGAGCACCTCGACATCGACGTTACCAACCTCCAGCTCGGCAAGAGCATCAAGGTGGGTGAGCTCAGCTTCGAGGGTCTCACACTCTCTACACCTGCTGAGGTTGTAGTTTGCTCTGTTAAGGCTACACGTGCTTCAAGATCTGCTGCCGCAGCTGCTGCTGAATAATGGACAAGTTCTTGATAGTGGGTTTGGGGAATGTCGGCGACGAATACGACAAGACCCGTCACAACACAGGATTCATGGTATTGGACGCTTTCGCAAAGGCGTCCAATATTGTTTTCGACGACAAACGCTATGGGTTCATTGCCGAGACAAGCATGAAGGGAAGGAAAGTTTTCCTACTGAAGCCAAGCACCTACATGAACCTCAGCGGCAACGCCGTGCGCTACTGGATGAACAAGGAGAACATCGACATCGAGCACCTGCTCGTAATAGTGGATGACCTCGCCTTGCCGCTCGGTACGCTCCGACTGAAAGCCGCAGGAAGCAATGCGGGGCACAACGGCCTCGGACACATACAGCAGATCCTTGGCACTGAGCGCTATCCACGTCTGAGAGTGGGCATCGGAAACGAGTTTGAGCGTGGTATGCAAATCCAATGGGTTCTCGGAAAATACAACGACGAGGAGATGAAAACCCTTGAGCCGAAGTTTGATACGGCGTGCGAGATAATAAAGAGTTTCGTCCTCTGCGGCATTGACTTCACCATGAATGCCTTTAATAAGAAAAAATAAATGGAAGCAAGAATTGACAAGTGGCTTTGGGCGGCACGCATCTTCAAGACGCGTTCGATAGCTGCCGATGCCTGCAAGAACGGACGAGTAACAATCAACAACGTAAACGTCAAGCCTTCACGCCCAGTGAAGGTTGGCGAGGTCGTTGCCGTAAGGAAACCGCCTGTCACCTACTCTTTCAAGGTGCTGAAGACGATAGAGATGCGTGTCGGTGCAAAGCTGCTTCCTGAAATCTATGAGAACGTCACCACGCCTGACCAGTATGAACTGCTCGAAATGAACCGCATCAGCGGCTTCGTTGACCGCGCCCGAGGCACAGGCAGACCTACGAAAAAAGAGCGTCGCTCTCTTGATGCCTTCATCGAACCGTCGTTTGAGGGCTTTGAGTTTGACGACGACGACGAATGGGAGGAATAAGCCATGAAGAGAATAGCTGTTTTTGTTTCCGGAAACGGAACGAACTTTGAGAATATCACCCAATTCCTTGCTGGAAACCAGTGTGCAGAGGTTGCCCTGCTCGTGAGCAACAAGGCAGATGCCTTTGCGCTGAAGCGTGCCGAGCGTCTTGGTGTGGAGTCTGTAGTGTGGACAAAGGCAGATTTCGCCGACGAGCAACGCACCATGCAGCTGCTCCGTGAGCGCAATATCGACTTCATCGTCCTTGCAGGATTCCTTCTTATGGTTCCCTCCTACCTCATTCGCCATTTCAACCGTCTGATAGTGAACATCCATCCCTCGCTGCTGCCAAAATATGGTGGAAAGGGCATGTATGGCAACCATGTGCATGAGGCAGTGAAAGCTGCCGGTGAGAGCGAGACGGGAATAACAATCCACTACGTCAGCGACGTTTGCGATGGTGGCGACATCATCAGGCAGGAAAAGACGCGACTCTCACCGTCAGACACTCCCGACGACATTGCCACGAAAGTGCATGCCCTGGAAAAGGAATACTTCCCAAAGACGATATTGGAACTTCTAAAGAATAAAGAATGATTGTTGACATCATACTCATTATTGCAGGTATAGCGCTCGTACTCTACGGAGCCGACCGACTCACCGCAGGTGCCTCCGCACTGGCAAGGAGGATGAACATTCCAGAGATAATAATCGGATTGACCATCGTCGCTGCAGGCACTTCGGCACCGGAGTTCTTCGTCAGCTTCATGTCGGCACTGAAGGGAACACCCGACATGGCAGTGGGTAACGTCGTGGGCAGCAACATTTTCAACATTCTGCTCATCGTTGGCATCACGGCAATGGTAACGCCAATAAAGGTAACGCGTTCCACAGTGAACAAGGACATGCGTTGGGCAATCGTGGCTTCCCTTCTGTTTCTCATTTGCTGTTTTGGCAAGTTGCCGCTTTCGTTCAATGGCTGTAGCCTTAGCCGTATGAACGGCTTCGTGTTGCTCGCCTTCTTCGCCTTCTTCATGTATCAGACGTTGAAAGGAGCGAAAGGCAACCCTACAGAAGTGGCACAGGCAAGCAATGATAGCATTGTCAAAAACATAGCCTTCTTCATCGCAGGTCTTGCCATGCTCATCTTCGGCAGCAACATCTTTGTCGATTCGGCATCGAGCGTGGCTACGTCGCTGGGCGTAAGCCAAGGCATCATAGGACTTACCATCGTTGCTGGAGGCACCTCCCTGCCCGAACTTGCCACGAGCGTGGTGGCTGCCAAGAAGGGCAACTCTGCCATAGCCATAGGCAACGTCATCGGAAGCAACGTGTTCAACATTCTCGCCATTCTCGGCACCACGGCATTAATTTGCCCATTGCAGATTCAGGGCATCACCCCAATCGACATTCTCGTCATGGGAGGGTCGGTGTTCCTCCTATGGCTCTTCTCCTTCACAAAGCTCACCGTGGCTCGATGGGAAGGAGCAGTATTAACTATATTATTCTTCATCTATATGATTTATCTTTTAAGTAACATATAAACAGTTTGTAAAGGAGTCATTGTCTAACCTCCTCTAAAAAACAACATTATGCAAAAAACAAAACGTCAAGTGAGCGTGCTGTTTATGCTTTTCGGCATGCTTTTCTGCGTCTGCCTCATCACGGCAAACGTGCTCGAGACAAAGCAAATGGCTTTTGGGCCAATCAGTATCACCGGAGGACTTATCGTCTTCCCAGTTTCCTACATCATCAACGACTGCGTATGCGAGGT
>CAMAGM010000087.1 GCA_945833995.1 uncultured Prevotella sp. | reverse complement strand
CCACAACCTTCTGATCCGTAGTCAGATGCTCTATTCAGTTGAGCTACGGAACCTTCGATTGGCCCTCATTTCTGAAATGCGGTGCAAAGGTACGCATTTTCTATGAAACCACCAAATCTTTTTGCCGTTTTTTCACAAAAAAGGCGAAAAAAGTCCGTATTAGCATAGAAACAGACTCTTTTCGCCCCCATAATGTGGCATTCCCCTCCCCAGGGAGGGGTTAGTGATGGGCCTACCCTATCAACTCAACCGAGCGCTTGAGGAAAGCGTCGAGGGCAGCACCCTTGAGCATTCCGTTCTGAAGCAGTGCGAGGTCGATAAGCTGGTGCACTATGCTGTTGCCCTTTGCATAGTTGGCAATCACGTCGCGCTTCTTGTTCTTCTGCTCGTCTATTGCCTTCTGTGTGTTGCTGAGGTCGTCTTTCTCCTCCTGGGTTATTTCCTCAGGCTTCTTCTTGTCCTGACTCTGATGCAGTGCGGCAAGACGCGCCTCCTGACCTTTCAACTCGCTTACTATAGGCTTCAGTGCCTCGCTCGTGTTTGCCTCACAGTCGGAGAGAACACGCTTCACGAGTGGGTGGTCGCTATTGAGCACGAGGCTATAGCTGTCGGGCATCTGTGCATAGAAGCCCATTCCCTGCTGATAGCGGCTCATGTCCTTCATGCGTCGCATATACTCGCTCTGGGTTATGACTACAGGCTGCTGCTGTTCGCCCATTGCCTCAACGTCAACATAAATCTCTGCCTTGTCGAGCTTTGGCAACTGCGACTGGAACACTGCGCTGAGGTTGTCGCGCTGCTCGCCGGCAAGCGTTTCCTTCTTCTCGTCCTTCTGTGGGATGAGTCGCTCTATGATGTCGGCGTCAACGCGAGTAAAGCGGCTCTTCTCAAACTTCTGCTCAAACATCGATACCGTTGGCGTGTCGAGCTGACCGTCGAAGAGTAGTACGCTGTAGCCCTTTGCCTTTGCTGCCTCAATGTATGAGTAATGCTCCTCGGCATTGGTTGCGTAGAGATACACGAGCTGGTCGTCCTTGTCGGTTTGCTGGTCCTTGATGAGTGTGCGGTACTCCTCGTAAGTGAAATACTTGCCATCAACATCCTTGAAGAGAGCGAAATCCTTGGCACGGTCGTAGAACGATTCGTCGCTCAACATTCCGTAGTTGATGAACAGCTTCAGGTCGTCCCATTTCTCTTCGAAGCCCTTACGGTCTTCCTTGAAAAGGCTCTGCAGGCGGTCGCTCACCTTCTTGGTGATGTAAGTGGAAATCTTCTTCACGTCGCGGTCGCTCTGCAGATATGAGCGGCTAACGTTCAGTGGAATGTCTGGCGAGTCGATAACACCATGGAGCAGTGTGAGGAACTCTGGCACGATGCCCTCCACCTGGTCGGTCACGAACACCTGGTTGCAGTAGAGCTGAATCTTGTTGCGCTGCAGGTCGATGTTCGACTTAATGCGTGGGAAATAGAGAATACCTGTGAGGTTGAACGGATAATCGACGTTGAGGTGAATCCAGAACATCGGCTCGTCGTGCATAGGATAGAGCGTACGGTAGAAGCTCTTGTAGTCTTCTTCCTTCAGAGTGCTTGGTGCCTTTGTCCAGAGGGGCTCCACCTTATTTATAGTATTGTCCTCCTCGGTGTCAACCTGCTTGCCATCCTTCCACTCGGTCTTCTTGCCGAAAGCCACAGGCACAGCCATGAACTTGCAATACTTGTTGAGCAATCCCTCGATAGTAGCCTTCTCAAGATACTCGCTGCAATCGTCAGAAATGTGCAGCACGATGTCTGAGCCACGGTCGTCCCTCTCGGCATCGTCAATCTCGTACGATGGGCTGCCGTCGCAACTCCACTTCACAGCCTTTGCCCCGTCGCGATAGCTGCGTGTGATAATCTCCACACGGTCGCTTACCATGAACGACGAATAGAAACCAAGACCGAAGTGGCCAATGATGTTGTTGGCGTTGTCCTTATACTTCTCAAGGAAATCGTTCACGCCAGAGAAAGCGATTTGGTTGATGTACTTGTCGATTTCCTCCTCAGTCATACCGATACCACGGTCGCTGATAGTGATGGTCTTGGCATCCTTGTCAACGGCAATCCTCACCGTTAGGTCGCCAAGCTCGCCCTTAAATTCGCCTCTTTCGGCAAGTGTCTTCATCTTCTGTGTCGCGTCAACGGCGTTCGACACCATTTCGCGCAAGAAGATCTCATGGTCAGAATACAAAAACTTTTTTATCACGGGGAAGATGTTCTCAGTTGTAACCCCAATATTTCCTTTTTGCATAATTGTTTTTATTGTTTGATTTTTAACGTTTTAATTTCTCTACTCAACATTGCTACAAATACCGTGCCAAACTGCGAAATCAGTCATTTTGTCAGTCCGAAGGCTCATTTTTTGTTTTTTTTGCAAAAAATGTTCAGAAATTGCATTGGCGTTGAAAATAAAGTATTATCTTTGCAACCAAAAAGCAATTGAAGGATTTAGTTAAACATAAGTATAATCAATTCAATAGGTGTCTTTTTAAGGTAATGAAGCCCCAGAAAGAGTAGTGATACTGTATTCTGGGGCTATTTTTTTGCCCTTCCCCTTACAATTTTGTCCATAACGCGTCAAGAAGAAACCTGACTTTTGATAAGTTAGGCTGCATCTCAACAATAAAAACAAAAGTTTTTCGACTTTTGTTTTGTATTTCGCTCAACTTGCACTAACTTTTGATAAGTTAGGTGCGTCTCGGAAATAAAAACAAAAGTTTTTCGACTTTTGTTTTGTATTTCGCTCAACTTGCACTAACTTTGCACCCAAAATAACACATAACTATTATGTTTGGAAAGAAAAGAAGATGGCATCTCCTTAGAGGTCAAGAGCCTACGGAGATGGATAAGAAAATCATGTATTGGGAGAATAAAGGGAAACTCGTACCAACACGTGACTTGATAAAGACTCCTGAGCAGATCGAGGGCATACGCAAGAGCGGAGTGGTGAACACTGGCGTTCTTGACGAGGTGGCAAAACAAATTCACGCTGGCATGACCACGCTTGAGATTGACGAGATATGCCGAAAATACTGCGAGGACCATGGCGCAACCCCCGCCTGTCTGGGCTACGAGGGTTTCCCCATGAGTGTCTGCACGAGCATCAACGAGGTGGTTTGCCACGGCATTCCCAAGAAAGAGGACGTGCTGAAGGAGGGCGACATCGTGAACGTTGACTTCACCACCATACTTGATGGATATTATGCTGACGCATCGCGAATGTTCATCATCGGAAAGACAACACCTGAGAAAGAGCAGCTCGTAAGAGTGGCAAAGGAATGTCTGGAGATTGGTGCCGAGGCTGCTAAGCCATACGGATTTGTAGGCGACATCGGTCACGCCATACAGAAGCACGTTGAGAAATACCACTATGGCATTGTGCGCGACCTGTGTGGACACGGCGTGGGACTTCAGTTTCACGAAGAGCCAGAGGTGATGCACTTCGGACATCGCGGACAAGGCATGTTGCTCGTGCCTGGAATGGTGTTCACCATTGAGCCAATGATAAACCAAGGCACTTGGAAAGTGTTCATCGACGCCGACGACGAATTCGGCTGGGAGGTCATCACAGGCGACGAACTGCCAAGCGCACAGTGGGAACACACCTTCCTCATGACCGAACACGGACTGGAAATCCTTACCTATTAATATATAATAGAGGTAAGAGGTGAGAGGAGTGAGAAATGAGAAGTGAGAAATGAGAAATGAGAAATTAATAATGAAGAATAACATATATATATTAGCGATTGAGAGCAGTTGCGACGACACTTCGGCAGCGGTGCTGCGCGATGGGGTGCTGTTGAGCAACGTGACAGCAAGCCAAGCCGTGCATGAGGCTTACGGCGGCGTGGTGCCTGAGCTGGCATCGAGGGCACATCAGCAGAACGTTGTGCCTGTGGTTGACCAAGCCATAAAACGAGCGGGCATCACCAAGGAGCAACTCTCCGCAGTGGCTTTCACCCGTGGACCAGGTCTTATGGGCTCACTGCTTGTGGGCGTGAGTTTCGCCAAGGGGTTCGCACGCGCCTTGGGCATTCCGCTGATTGACGTGAACCATCTGCAGGGACACGTCATGGCACATTTCATTAAAGAGAGCGACGACGACACCTCTGCACCGCCACTACCATTCCTATGCCTATTGGTGAGCGGTGGAAACTCGCAGATCGTGAAGGTGAGCGCCTACAACAAGATGGAGGTTCTCGGGCAAACCATCGACGATGCCGCGGGCGAGGCGATAGACAAATGCTCGAAGGTGATGGGGCTTGGCTATCCAGGCGGCCCTATAATTGACAGGCTTGCCAGACAAGGCAACCCTCAGGCATTCAAGTTCGCAGAGCCACAGATTCCCGACCTGAACTATAGTTTCAGCGGTCTGAAGACATCGTTCCTCTACTCCCTACGCGAATGGGTGGCACAAGACCCCGACTTCATAGAGAAGAACAAGGAGGACATTGCCGCAAGCCTTGAATGGACAATAGTGGACATTCTGATGAAGAAACTGCGTAAGGCAGTGAAACTTACGGGCATAAAGCATGTGGCAGTGGCAGGAGGCGTGAGTGCCAACAACGGACTGCGCAACGCATTCCACGACCATGCGAAACGCTATGGCTGGACAATTTATATTCCCAAATTCAGCTACACCACCGACAATGCCGCCATGATTGGCATCACGGGCTACTACAAATATCTCGACGGGGAGTTCTGTGGCATTGATGCTCCGGCATTTGCAAAGACAACATTTGAATGAAATTAGAATTTAGAATTTAAAATATGGATTTTGAAAGTAAAATAATCAGCAGGGAAGTCAGCCAACTTCTCTGGGAACAGGAAAAGACAGTCAGCACAGCCGAAAGCTGCACTGGCGGAAGAATTGCCGAGGCTCTCATAGCCATTCCCGGGGCATCGAAATACTTCAAGGGAGGCATAGTGTGCTACACCGACGAGGTGAAGGAAAACCTGCTCGGCGTTGACCATCTGCTATTGGAGGAGAAGACGGCAGTTTGCGAGGAAGTGGCAATAGCCATGGTGAAGGGAGCGTGCAAGACGCTGAACACCAACTATGCCATAGCAGCCACGGGAATAGCTGGCCCCGGTGGTGGCACGAAGGACATTCCAGTAGGCACGATATGGCTCGCCTGTGGCACGCCCGACAATGTCCGCACACAGCTTGTAAGCGAGGATTTCGGACGCGACATCAACCTCGCCATTGCCACCAACAAGGCAATGCAGATGTTTTGCGAATTCCTGAACGAGGAAGGACAAAGAAATGTGGCAAATGAGCCAGAAAGAAGCATTTTCGGACAAAAATAAGGCACGAAAATCAAAATATTCCTTAAAAAGTTGATTTTTAGTTCCTAATATTTGGTAATTCCAGAAAAAGTCGCTAAATTTGCACCCTGTTTGGAATAAGTTACAAAAAAGAGAAACAAAAAACTTAGATAGAAATGTCGAAGATTTGTCAGATTACGGGAAAGAAGGCACAGATAGGTTGTAATGTGTCTCACTCAAAGCACCGCACAAAGCGTAGCTTTGATGTCAACCTTTTCAGCAAGAAATTCTACTATGTAGAAGAGGGTTGCTGGATTAGCTTGAAGATCAGCGCCGCTGGTCTGCGTATGATTAATAAAGTAGGTCTTGATGCCGCTTTGAAGCAGGCTGTAGCCAAAGGCTTCGTGGACTGGAAGGACATTAAAGTGATAGGAGAGTAAAGACGATGGCAAAGAAAGCAAAAGGCAATAGAGTACAGGTTATCCTGGAGTGCACTGAGATGAAGAACAGTGGTCTGCCAGGCACAAGCCGCTATATTACGACCAAGAATCGTAAGAACACTCCTGAGAGAATGGAACTGATGAAGTACAACCCCATCTTGAAAAAGATGACACTTCACAAGGAAATCAAATAATAACAATTTTAAGCACTAAGACACATGGCAAAGAAAGTCGTCGCTACCCTCCAAGAAGGCAAAAAGGATGGTCGCGCTTACTCAAAGGTCATCAAGATGGTGAAGAGCCCCAAGACTGGTGCTTACATCTTTGATGAGCGTATGGTTCCTAACGAGGCTGTCAAGGACTTCTTCAAGAACTAATTTCGCACAAGAATAAAAATAGAGGCTGCAACCAATATCCATTGGTTGCAGCCTTTTATGTTTTGACACCATGACAAGAAAGTTCTGCATCATAATCCCTGTTTACAATGCGGCGGAAACCATTGTGCCTTGCTTGGAAAGCATAAAGGCACAGCATTTCGACAACTTGAGCGTGATCGTTGTCGATGATGGCTCCACTGATGACAGCAGCGCAATTATTGCCCAACACACCGAGGCAGACAGCAGGTTCAAGCTGCTGAGGAAGGAGAACGGAGGACTTAGCGATGCGAGAAACTACGGCATAGAGAGGGCTGATGCCGACTACCTCATGTTTGTTGATGCCGACGACGAGCTTGTTGAAGGTACTCTCAACAGCCTGTCAGACATTCTCGACCAGCATCCCGACTACGACATTCTGGAGTTTGGAGTCAGCGGACACAAGCCTCTCACACTGGAGGACAGGGAATATGTGTCACCATTGGACTACTGGCTTCAAGCCGAAGCCTACATGCACTCCTATGCCTGGAACAAGGTTTACCGTAGCCAACTGTTCAGCACAGTGAGATACCCCAAGGGTGTGGTGTTTGAGGACATCGCCACCCTACCCCTTTTAATAAGACAGGCAAAAAAAATTGCCACTACAAGCCGTGGCTGCTATTTCTACAGACCAAACCCCAAAGGCATCACCCACACGGCGGGGGGAGAGGAATGGAGAATGTTGCTCGACCATAACCTTAAGGCTCTCGAATGGGCATACGATGGAAGCGACGCGGGAATGGTAAACTACATGCACGTTGTGGATTGCCAGATTATGGTAACCGAGTTGACGGGCGACAAACCAAGGCTAAGGAAACGACACGTCAGGCTCTCGCCATTGTCACCAATCCACAAACTTAAAGCAGTGGCAATAATGCTGTTTGGTATGGACATAGTATGCCAAACAAACCGCTTTTTTCGCAAAATATTGCCGCGAAGACAATAATTAAGATAGCCAAACATCACTTTTTGTCGGAAAAAGTTCGGAATATGATTTTTTTTTTGTAAGTTTGCACTCAAATTAGACACAGTATGGGAATATTCGGATTTTTCAACAAGAACAAGAAGGAAACCCTCGACAAGGGTTTGGAAAAGACAAAGACGAGTGTCTTTGACAAGTTGGCTCGTGCCGTAGCAGGAAAATCGAAGGTAGATGACGAAGTGCTCGACAACCTCGAGGAAGTACTCATAACAAGTGATGTCGGAGTTGACACCACCCTGAAAATCATACAGAGGATAGAGGAAAGGGTGGCTCGCGACAAATATGTCAGCACCTCAGAGCTCAACTCCATTCTGCGTCAGGAAATAGCCGCCCTCTTGGCTGAGAACAATACCGACGACAACGACAACTGGGACTTGCCAACAGACCACAAGCCCTACGTCATTCTCGTTGTTGGAGTAAACGGAGTTGGCAAGACCACGACAATAGGCAAACTCGCATATCAGTTCAAGAATGCAGGAAAGAAAGTCTATCTTGGCGCGGCAGACACATTCCGTGCGGCAGCCGTAGAGCAATTGTGCATCTGGGGCGAGCGCGTCGGAGTGCCAGTGGTAAAGCAGCAGATGGGAAGCGACCCTGCGTCGGTGGCGTTCGACACACTGAGCAGCGCAAAGGCAAACGGTGCCGACGTGGTGCTTATAGACACAGCAGGAAGACTTCACAACAAGATTGGCCTCATGAATGAGTTGAAGAAAATCAAGGAGGTGATGAAGAAAGTACTGCCCGAAGCACCGGACGAAGTGATGCTCGTTCTTGATGGCAGCACCGGACAAAATGCCTTTGAGCAGGCAAAGCAGTTCTCGGCAGTAACGCAGATAACGTCGCTCGCCATAACAAAACTCGACGGAACGGCAAAAGGTGGAGTGGTAATAGGCATAAGCGACCAGCTGAAAGTGCCGGTGAAGTATATCGGTCTCGGCGAGAAGATGGAAGACCTACAACTGTTCAACAAGGCACAATTCGTTGACTCTCTATTTAAGAAAGCGGAATGAGGAAAAAGGAAACTATCGACATAATCACAATGGGATGCTCGAAAAACCTCGTTGACAGCGAGGCCCTAATGGGACTTTTCGAGGCAAACGGCTTCAACTGCACACACGACAGCAAGAATCCTAAAGGAAAGATTGCCGTGGTCAACACCTGTGGGTTTATCCAGGACGCCAAGGAAGAGAGCATCAACACCATACTCGAACTGGCACAGGCGAAGGATGAAGGAAGGCTCAAACAGCTCTATGTAATGGGCTGTCTTTCACAGCGCTATATGAAAGAGCTTGCGGAGGAAATTCCGCAGGTGGATAAGTTCTACGGAAAATTCAACTACAAGGAGCTTATATCCGACCTTACGGATGTGAATATCATATCGTGTGATGGCCCACGCCACCTCACCACCCCACGCCACTATGCCTACATAAAGATTAGCGAGGGCTGCGACCGCAAATGTGCCTACTGTGCCATTCCACTCATTACAGGAAAACACGTAAGCCGACCCATGGACGAGATACTCGACGAGGTGAGGCATATAGCCTCCAACGGCACACGCGAGTTCCAAATCATCGCCCAAGAGCTTACCTACTATGGAATAGACATAGATGGCAAGCAGCACATTGCCGAACTTATATCAAAAATGGCAGACATCAGGGGAGTAAAATGGATAAGGCTGCACTATGCCTATCCCGCCCATTTCCCTTGGGACCTGCTCAAAGTGATGCGCGAGAAACCCAATGTGTGCAAGTATCTCGACATCGCTTTGCAACACATTTCCGACCACATGCTTGAACGCATGCACCGACACGTCACAAAGGCAGAGACATACAAGTTCATTGAGCGGATACGTAGGGAGGTGCCTGGCATCCACCTGCGCACAACACTCATGGTGGGCTTCCCCGGTGAGACGGAGGAGGACTTTGAGGAACTGTTGGAGTTCACCCGCAAGGCACGTTTCGAGCGAATGGGAGCCTTTGCTTACTCTGAGGAGGAGGGCACGTTCTCGGCAAACAACTATGAGGACGACGTTCCCGAGGAAGTGAAGCAGGCAAGACTCGACAAACTCATGGCTCTGCAGCAGGAAATCAGCGCGGAAATAGAGGCTGAGAAGATAGGCAAGGTGATGAAGGTGGTAATCGACCGCAAGGAAGGCAACTACTACGTCGGGCGCACCGAATACTGCTCTCCTGAAGTTGACCCAGAGGTACTGATCGAGGCTACCGACCGCCGTCTGAAGGCTGGTCAGATGTACGATGTGCTAATCATCGACTCTATGGCATTTGACCTATATGGCAAGATTGTGGATAAAAACAGAAAAGAGGAATAAGACGTGAACAACAAGGAATTCATTCAGCGACTCTCGCAGCGCATGGGCTACACAGCTTCCGACACGCAACGCATGGTTACGAACGTCATCGACAAGATGAGCGATGGCTTTCAGGAGGGGAACTGCGTCGCTATATCGGGATTCGGCACTTTTGAGATAAAGAAAAAGCTCGAACGGATAATAGTAAACCCCTCTACAATGCAGCGTATGCTCGTTCCGCCGAAGCTCGTACTTAACTTCAAGCCATCACCAACATGGAAAGAGAAAGTGAAGAAAGGAGGCGACAAGTAGCTATGGACAAATACACTATACCGCAGCTTGCGGAAATACTCATACGCAAGAATGGACTTTCCGAAGAAGAAGCCCAATCCTTTGTCAGTGCCATTTTCGACTTGATTAAGGAGGGACTCGAAGCCGACAAGATAGTAAAAGTCAAAGGATTCGGGACATTCAAGATTATTGATGTTGACCCACGGGAGAGCGTAAATGTGAATACAGGAGAGCGCGTTCTCATCAATGGTCATCAGAAGATTACGTTCACTCCCGACAGCGTGATGAAGGAAATGGTAAACCGCCCATTCTCACAGTTTGAGACCGTGATACTAAACGACGGTGTTGACTTCAACGACGTAGAGGTGGAGGAGAAGCCAACTTCCGACACAGAGGAGGCAACGGTAGAGGGAAAAGAGGAGGACAGTGCGCCAATAGAAGAGGAGCAGGAAAAGGACAGTGCGCCAATAGAAGAGGTGAAAGAGGAAAGCCCCGAGGAGGAAGAAAAAACAGAGGAACTGCCCAAAGAAGAGGAAAAATCACCCGAAGAAGATATTTCACCTGAAGAAGATATTTCATCTGAATCAGAAGATCCATCTGAAGAAGAAGTTTCACCTGAAGTAGAAGATTCACCTGAAGAAGAAATTTCACCTGAAGTAGAAGATTCATCCGAAGAAATAGAAGAAGAAACCGAGCACCACTACACAGCCCATATCATCGGGTCAATAGTATGCTTGATTCTCATTGCCGCAGCAGCTTACGGTGGCTATGTGTTTGGAGTGGAGGAAGGTCGCCATCAGGAACGGCTCGCACAGATAGCGGAGCAATCGGCATACCTCGACAAGCAGAAGGAAGAAATAGTTGCCTACAAAGCAAAGGCAAAAGCCGACACCGTAGCCAACAAAGCCAAGACAAAGACAGACACCACGGCTGTGACAAAACCAAAAGAGAATCCCGCAGCCGAACAAAGCCAGGAGAGCATGGACTTCTCAACCTACGCTATGCGCGACGTTAGGGTGCGCACTGGAGCCTATGTCATCATTGGCATCGACAAGGTTGTCACCGCCCATGAGGGACAGACTGTAGGCAAAATAGCAAAGTCGCATCTCGGTCCTGGAATGTCGTGCTACGTTGAGGTGGTCAACGGAATGAACGAAAATGACCCTTTGAAGGAAGGAACGAAGGTCAAGATACCGAAACTAAGGCATAAGAAAGCTAAGAAATAGGGAAATATCAGGGAAAAAATACCAAGAAATGAGTATTGTCGCATTACCGATTTTTTAGTAAATTTGCAGCCGAAAAAGAATTAAAGGGTAAGACAATGAAGAATCATAAGGTTTACGAGTCTAACGACCAAATGATATCGCTCATACGCGACAACTACAATGTGTTGCAGTCGCTCGGTTGCTTCGGCATAGCACTTGGCTTCGGCGACAAGACAGTGAACGAGACGTGTCAGGACAATGGTGTTGACACCTACACGTTTCTTGCCGTTGTAAACTACACCATCAATGGCTACTACAACTCCGACGAGGCAGACCGGCTCCACATTCCTACCCTACTCCACTACCTCGAAGCGTGCCACATCTACTATCTTGACTATCAGCTTCCTTCCATACGCCGCGAGCTGAAAGAGTCGATAAACGAGGAAGACCGTCTCGGAACTCTCATCATGAAGTTCTACGATGAGTATGCGCGCGAGATACTCAAGCACATGAAATACGAGGAAAAGGTCCTTTTCCCCTACGTCAAGCAACTCCTTGAGGGCAGTGCGCCAAGCGACTACGACATTGAGACCTTCTCCAAGCACCACGGACAGACCGACCAAAAACTAAGGGAACTGAAAAACATCATCCTGAAATATCTCCCAGGCGACATTCAGCGCAACAACAAGCTGACAGCCACTCTCTACGGCATCTACAACAACGAGGAATGGCTGAAACTCCACTCGCAGGTAGAGGACGAGATATTCGTGCCAGCCATACGCAATCTTGAGCAACAGCAAAAGAAGGACAATGTCACGAAGAACATCACCAACATGGTGTTCAAGGGCAAGACCGACAATGGCGAAGCCCTTTCCGACCGTGAGAAGGATGTAATCGTAAGTCTCGTTCAGGGAATGTCAAACAAGGAGATTGCCGAGCATCTTTTCATTTCCGTCAACACAGTCATCACCCACCGTCGCAACATTGCCCGCAAGCTGCAAATCCACAGTTCCGCAGGTCTGACCATCTACGCAATAGTAAATGGCCTTGTCGATATTTCGTCGGTAAATCTTTGAGCAATGAATGTGAAGATAACATAAGTTGTTATTTCCCCATTTTTGTCTTGCTGTCCACTATTCGTATTATCACAAAAGACAAAAGTTTGAGTGCAAAAAATACGGCATTTCCGCCCTTCCCCCCAAAACTTTTCGCCCACTTTCTGCCAAAAGAAAAGGACAGCGACCGCTATTTGCCGCTGCCCTTAATCCTGTTCCAAACTCTTACGATGAAAACACTAAGCAAAACAGGACACTCACCTGTCCTACTGTCCCGACTGGATTTACTACATTCTGCATCGTCATCGCTGTGCTCACGCTGATGCACTGCCATTGACTACGTCGAAGGCTGGCTGCACCTCAGCATAGCTCGAGCAAGCTCGGCTCTGCGTTCGGTTTGCACAGCCATTTAGACCTTTCGTGACGGAACAGTATGAATAATGCAGGTTAAACCACGGAGGACACGGATTGACACGGTTTCAGTAACAGTGTATTCTACAGAATCCGTGTGTTCAGTGGATAAAAAAGGGAGTATGGAAGCGAAAATACCCCTGTTATTTCTCGAAAGAGGGGTAAAAACGGTACCTATCGAGTTCACTCCGTGCAGAAAATATGTTAAAATAGGGCGTTTTTGAGCGATTTTTTAGTTAAAAAACCTTTCTACTATCACAACTATCACCCCTTCTATCACCACTCAACATATTGTAAATAAGTGGATTAACCCCAAAGTGATAGAAGCGATAGAAGAAAATGAAAAACACGGGTAGGGATTTCGCAGCGCGAAATTAAAGAATTAAAGGATTAAAG